>JAFPBM010000001.1 GCA_017424125.1 Clostridia bacterium
CTTAACGGCGCTTATTCCAATTCGTATACCCGTAAAAGAACCGGGTCCGTTTGCAACCGCAAAAGAGTCAATATCATCAAGCGACAGTTTTGTGCTTGCAAGCAAATTTTCCATCATCGGCATAAGGGTTTGCGAATGTGTAAGTTTTACGTTGCTGTATACACTGCCAAGTATAACGCCGTCTTCCAAAACGGCACACGAAGCGGCGGTTGCGGAACATTCAAATGCTAAAATTTTCATAACGCAAAACCTCCGCTTATAATAATTTTTCTTGTGTTTTCATCAAGTTTTTTAATATCAATAAAAATCGTATCTTCAGGTAGTGCGGCGTGGATATTTTCACTCCACTCAACAACTATAATGCCGTCGGCGCGGTCCAAATAATCAAAATATCCCGTCGTTTCAAGGTCGTCCCAACCCGTAATCCTATACATATCAAAATGATAGATTGGGAGTGTGCCGCCCTCATATACGTTTACAATAGCAAAAGTAGGGGAGGAAACTTCGCCTTCAAAGAGAAGTCCCTCACAAAGTCCGTGTGTAAAACAGGTTTTGCCTGCGCCAAGGTCGCCGCAATAGGCAATAACGCTACCCGCATTTAATTTTTTAGAAAGCACAGCGGCAAAAGCGCGTGTTTCACGTTCACTTTTAGATATATATTCCATTTTACCGCCACCTTTCGACTTTATCCAAAACATTATAACACAAAAAAATATAATAATAAAGTATTACTTGAACTTATTTTTATTTTCTTATATAATATTATTTATAAGTGATAGAAAAGAGGTGGCAAAATGGGAAGAATTATTGGAAGAATTGCAGACTATCTGCGTGAGTGTGATAAAATTTTACTTATTTTATGCCTTGCTGCAAGTAGTTACGGCTGTCTTGCAGTATTATCTGCAACGCATTACGGCGGTCTTGGCAGTATAAGGCAATTTTTAATGCAACTTGCCGCAACCATTATAGGCGTTGCCGCCGTTGCTCTCGTTTCGGGTTTTGATTACCGCCGTCTTTCAAAATTCTGGCCTATAATTGCCGCTTTGGCGCTTATCCCCGTAATACTTACCTTTTTCTTCGGCTACGCCCCCGGTGAAACCGATGATAAAGCGTGGCTCAGAATTTTCGGATTTTCTTTCCAACCGTCTGAATTTTTAAAAATAGGGTTCCTTGTCACTTTTCCTTTGCACCTTTTTAACGTGGGTAGCGACGTAAATAAACTAAAAAACGTAATACTTCTTTGTATTCACGGTGCAATTCCCGTAGCGCTCATACACTTCCAGGGAGACGACGGTACCGCGCTTATATTCCTTTTGATGTTCCTCGGAATGATGTTTGCAGCGGGATTGAAACTGCGTTACTGGATTATTGCCGCAAGCGCTGTAATAGTGGCGGTTCCGTTCATTTATTTTATTATTATGAACGACGACCAACGCGCAAGAATCCTCACGATGCTTGATTTGGAGTCCGATTTGCTCGGCACGGGTTGGCAACAGTGGCGTGGCAGAATCGCCCTTGCAAACGGCGGATTTTTCGGACAAGGTCTCTTTAAAGGCACACTAACACAGATTGAAGACGCCATACCCGAAGGATATAACGATTTTATCTTTACCTGTATCGGCGAAGAACTTGGAATGTTCGGTTGCCTTGTTGTCTTAATATTGCTTTTCTCTATATGTTTTCGCGTTTTGAAACTCGCAAAATCCACCAACGATAAATACGGATTTTATATTGGTGTCGGCGCATTTTCAATGCTTGCGGGACAAATTATAATAAACCTTGGAATGTGCCTGTCGGTACTGCCCGTAATCGGCGTAACGCTGCCATTTTTCAGCGCGGGCGGCACCTCGGTGCTAAGCGTTTACTTGGCAATGGGCCTTGTAATGAGCGTATATATGCACCGCTCGTCACTAACACTTCATTTGCATGATTATAATTAAAAAAGACCGAACTTTATGTTCGGTCTTTTTAATGCGAGTCGGTCTGTAAGCCGAGTTCTGTCTTGGACGACTATCTATCTCGACAGTAAATCGCTTTACTGCTCAAGCCACATTTCAAGGCACATCAGGCAAATGTATAGCCTTACTTTGTGTTGCATCGGATAGGGTTTACAGGACCGAAATGTCTCCATTCGGTCGGTGAGCTCTTACCTCGCCTTTCCACCCTTACCACCTTGCGGTGGCGGTATATCTCTGTTGCACTCTCCCTTAAGGTCACCCTCGGCAGCCGTTAGCTGCTATCCTGCCTTATGATGCTCGGACTTTCCTCAGACGCATAAGCGCCCGCAGCCGTCCAGTATGCTCGCAAGAGGATTTTAGCATAAAAAGCTTC
>JAFPBM010000168.1 GCA_017424125.1 Clostridia bacterium
CATAAAATCAACCCACGCAAGACAGTCGCGGTGTTCTCTGACACCAAAGGTGATAACGTTGCCGCCACTTTTTCCGCTACAGCGTTGCGAAACGATAAGAGCGCTACGTCCCAAAGCCCGACAACGTTGCATACCGCCGCATAAATCACGCTCGGCACTGCCACGGTAGCCGTGAAACATAAGTTCGATAGGCGCACCGGGCTTATATTCATAATATCTTGCGTAAAGTTTAAGTCCGTCAAAAGAGGTAATAGAAAATTCCTTGTAAGGCGTAGCGCGTGTTTCACGCGCAAGACGCGCCATTTCATCGTGGTAAACGTCATATACTTTGCCTTTAGGCAAATCAAGCACGTCATTGTTCTCTTCACCCTTTTTGCGTTTTACAAAAAACGCCATATAAAAACAGACGTATGAAATAATTAAAACCGCCGCCGCCAAAAATGCTGCAACACCCAAAAGCCAAAAAACCGCACCCATTTTCTTCACCTCTTTTATGTGATTATATCACGCAAAACTCAAATAAACAAGAAAAAACCGCAGTTTTCACTGCGGTTTTCTTTTACATATTCTCAAACTCTCTAATAAGTTTTCGGCAGTTAAGCACCTTTTCAAGACACATTTGCGGTGTGTAAACGTAGTGGTTAGCCGCTTCGTAACCAAGTTTTGCATCTGCGAGTGCGTGTTCGTACATATTAAGCGCAAGTTTTTCTTCTTCACGCAAAATCTTAATCATATCAGAATATTTGCCCTCTTCCTGCAACTGAACGTAACGTACCTGATTATAGCAAGAACGGAAAATATCGTAACAGGTTTCGGTAATGCCGTAAAGTTCTGTTCCGCGCATATTTTCAAGTGCGTTAAGTCCATCTTTCCACTTAGAAGAAAGTAAACGGAGTTGATTTTCGTAAACGTCACGCGGGTAAATAGCGCGCCATTTGTCAAGGTCGTCATACGGGAAACCTGTCATTGTGGCGGGGATGCCCGTTTTTTCCTTGTAAAGCAGATTTACAGAACCGGTAAAGTGCGGTCCAAAGTAGATAACGTGAATGTCGAACGGATATTCGGTGAATGCCGCATCAAGAAGCGGAGCCGCAGTTTTAACGGTTTCTGCATTTTCGCCGTAAAGAACGTTTAACATATCCATCTGTGTATCGTCATCAAAGAAGTATTGCGATGCAATTTTGATGTTGGGCGCGGGTGCACCGCCTAAGGTCCAACTGAGCATAATGTTGTTAACACCAGCGTTCATAAGACGCTCAACGTGACCTTTAACAAGACCGAAAACGGGAATATACGGAACAACGGAACATTCCCAAGTATTGTTAATCTGTACCTTTGCCATAACACCGTGACCGGATTCACGCGCCTTTTTCCAAAAATTCTTTGCTATGTCGCTCGGTGCGGGGACAGACATGGTGTAATCGCGAACGTTGGAGGAAACACCGCCGATTGTAAAGGGCAGTTCCTCTTCACTGTTGGACATAAGCGAGACGTATTCGGGCATTTCTTTCATAATTTCATCAAAGTCAAACCCTTCAATGCCCTTCCAGGACCAAGACCAAGCAACAGTGCGAATACTGCTGTCAACGCTTCTTGCCGCGTCGGCAATGATTTTGTTAACCTCAGAGAAAATCTGTGCAGGTGTGCGTTTTGTGCAACGCGGACAGTTGATGTCTTTGCCCCACCATCTGTGTGAGTAACAGCTTGTAGCATTTTCGGATGCGGTTATTGTAAAGAATCCGCCAAGTCCCTTTGCTACTGTGCAAAGTTCTGTAACAGAATCGCGCAGATATTTTTGAACTTCGGGCGTTGACGTGCACATAAACGCCGCTTTGTCTGTAGAATGACCTTTAAGTTCGGGATGTTCGTCAAAGAAAGAAAGCGGCATTGTGCGCGGCTCGTTAAGGTAAAGGTAAACCTTTATACCATAATTTGCCGCCATATCAATAATTTTCTTAAGATTTTCTTGGCGTTTCTCATATCCCTTAGAAATTTCGGGTGCAAACGGAAATTCAACAAGTTTGTAAAGTACACCTTGCATCCAAATGCCGTTTACGCCAAGACGCGCATATTCAAGCATTATATCTTCGGAAAAAGAAAGTTCCGGAGATTCATCAAAAACACTACCGTAAAGTCCGTGGTAGGAATAAATCATTCTCG
>JAFPBM010000021.1 GCA_017424125.1 Clostridia bacterium
GCTATAATTATGGACGGCAATGGTCGATGGGCAAAACGCAGAAAATTGCCGCGCACAGCGGGACACGCTGCGGGAAGCAAAAATTTCAAAGACATTGCAAGATATTGCAACAAAATAGGGCTCAAATATCTTACGGTATATGCATTTTCAACCGAAAACTGGAAAAGACCGCAGGAAGAAGTTAACAATATTATGGGCATCTTCCGCCAGTATTTGAAAGATACCGAAAATTATAAAGGCGAAAATATTAAACTCCAGTTCATAGGTGACAGAACGCCGTTGCCACCCGATATAATAGAACTTATGGAAAAAGCAGAGAACGACTCTAAAGATTATACGGGTATGCATCTTAACATTGCAATAAACTATGGCGGCAGGGACGAAATTGTGAATGCCGTTAAACGCATTGTGGAAAAGGGCGTACCTAAAGAGAATATAACCGAACAATTGATTTCGGAAAACTTATATACAGTCGGTCAACCCGACCCCGATTATATAATCCGTCCAAGCGGTGAATATAGACTTTCCAATTATCTTATCTGGCAGTCGGCTTATGCGGAATATTGGTTTTCCGACGTACTGTGGCCCGATTTCAGACCGAAACATCTGGAAGAGGCTATTGACGAATATAATAAAAGAAACCGCCGTTTTGGCGGACTTTAAGAGGTAGCGTATGAAAACGAGAATTATATCGGGCACGATAGGAGTCCTGATTTTCACAGCAATAATTTTACTGAGCACCGATATTGTGTTGCCCACGGGTTTTCCGATAATACTTACACTTGTGTTGTCACTGCTTTCGGCAATGGGCGTTTACGAATTGTTGCATAATACGGGTATTGTAAAAAATAATATTATAATGGGCATTTCGTGCGCCTTTGCGTTTTTGCTTGTAATAGCCTTTTCAATCTATGGCGCCATGGCGGGAATCACGCTTTATTTCGCATTTGTCGCGGTGCTTTTAACGGTATCGCTTACGGTGCACAGCAAAACGTCATATGCTGAACTCGTAGCATCACAGGCATATACTCTGTTCGTAGCATACGCTTTTTATTGCCTTGATAATATTATTCGTAACTACGGCAAGTTTGCTTTCTTGCTTGTGTTTATATTTGCCTGGCTTACCGATACTTTTGCGTATTTCACAGGCGTATTTTTCGGTAAACACAAACTTTGCCCCGTTTTAAGCCCCAAAAAGACCATTGAGGGTGCCGTCGGCGGTGTAGTAGGTTGTGTTATCTGCACGGTGGTCGCTTGTGTTATCAGGATAAAACTCGGCGGCGACGTAAATATTATTGCATTTATTCCCGCAACCATACTTTTTTCAATTTTAGGTATGGTGGGTGATATAAGCGCGTCGTATATCAAACGCGCGGTAGGAATTAAGGATTACGGTAACATAATGCCCGGACACGGCGGCGTTATCGACCGTTTTGACAGTGTGTTGCTGATAGCGCCCGTATATCACGCGTTGCTTTATTGGCTGCCGCTTATAAATAGTTAGGAAAGTATTATGAAAACAATTTGCATATTAGGTTCAACAGGTTCCATAGGAACACAGGCGCTGGACGTTGCACGTACAGGTGGATATAAAGTTTGCGCACTTGCCGCAAATAGTAATATAAAACTTGCCGAAGAACAGGCGCGTGAGTTCCGCCCAAGAATTGTTGCTGTTTATAATGAGCAAGCCGCACGTGACCTTAAAAACCGCCTTGCCGATACCGATATTTCGGTGGTAGCAGGGGAAGAGGGGGTTGTTGCTGCCGCAGCGTGTGATGAATCCGATATTGTGCTAAACGCAATTGTAGGCATAGCGGGACTTCGCCCCACAATCTCGGCAATAACTGCAAAGAAAACCCTTGCCCTTGCAAATAAAGAAAGTCTTGTTACGGGCGGAACACTTGTTACAAATCTTGCAAAGAAAAATGGCGTCAGCATATTGCCTGTTGATAGCGAACATTCGGCAATTTTTCAATGTATGCAAGGGTTGCCCGAAAACTCGCTTAAAAAAATAATTCTAACAGCATCGGGCGGTCCGTTTTTCGGTAAAGCAAAAGAAGAACTTAAAAACGTAACGGTAGCCGACGCACTCAATCACCCCAACTGGAGTATGGGACGAAAAATAACAATAGATAGTGCTACACTTATGAACAAAGGTTTTGAGGTTATAGAGGCGGTGCATCTTTTCGACGTCAGTGCCGATGATATAGAGGTGCTTGTTCACAGACAAAGCATTGTTCATTCGGCGGTAGAAACGGTTGACGGCGCAGTAATAGCGCAACTCGGAACAGCAGATATGCGTCTGCCGATACAATATGCATTGACCTACCCCGATAGAACTCCTTGCCCGTGCAAGAGTTTGTCGCTCTCTGACGTTGGCACCTTAACCTTTGCAAAGCCCGATAGAGAAACCTTCCCTTGCCTTGACCTTTGCATAAAAGCGTCTTTACAGGGCGGACTTAAAACGGCGGCTGTCAACGGTGCTAACGAGGCGGCGGTGGAACTATTTTTAGATGGAAAAATCAGTTTCTTGCAAATCCCCGAACTCGTAGAACGTGCCTGTGATGCACAGCGTGACGTTAAAGATTTTACAATAGACGACGTGTTCGCGGCAGACCGCGCCGCGCGTGAAATAGTATATTCTAGTAGGTGATTTTTATAATAGCGTTCTTTTCATCCGTTTTCCCGTATGTAATTGCAGTGCTTATGTTTTTGTTGCTGATTTTAGTGCACGAACTCGGCCATTTCATTGCGGCAAAATCCGTAGGCGTTAAGGTTAACGAGTTTGCGATTGGTTTTGGCCCCACCATTTTGCGTAAAAAATGGGGCGAAACGACCTATATGTTAAAACTTATTCCTTTTGGCGGTTATTGCGCAATGGAGGGCGAGGATGAAAACAGCGCAGACGAAAACGCCTTTTGCAACAAAGCGGCGTGGAAACGCGGTATTGTTGTAATAGCGGGCGCCGTTTTTAACCTTATTTTAGGTATGATTATCGTCGGCATAACGCTTCTTCCGCAAGAACGCTTTACAAGCACAACGGTGGCGGAATTCGCAGAGAGTGCCGTAAGTGTTGAAAGCGGACTAAAAGAGGGCGACAAAATCATAAGGGTCGACGGACGCCGTGTTTTCACAACCTATGACCTCAGTTACACCTTTACGGGCGTCAAGGACGGAAAACTTGATTTGACCGTTTTGCGTGACGGCGAAAAGGTGAAATTGGACGACGTAAAGTTTGCAACTAAAGAAGCCGAGGGCATTTCTTATATCGCGGTAGACTTTTACGTTGAGGGCGTAGAGAAAACTTTTCGCACGTTTTTATCCGAAACGGCTAAAATGACGCTTTCATACGGACGCGTAGTTTGGTTTTCGCTTATTGATTTAATAACGGGTAAATACGGCATAAGCTCGGTTTCGGGGCCTGTTGGCGTAACTGCCGCAATCGGCTCGGTTGCAAAAGAAAGTCTTGTAAATATACTGCCTATAATGGCGCTTATAACAATAAATCTCGGCATATTTAATCTTTTGCCGCTACCTGCGCTGGACGGCGGCAGATTACTCTTTATTTTGTTTGAAATTATATTCCGCAAAGCCGTACCGCAAAAGTACGAAGGTTTTGTACACGCTGTCGGTTTTGTCATA
>JAFPBM010000169.1 GCA_017424125.1 Clostridia bacterium
GTCGCACTTTTTTATTTTGTACAATGGCCGTTGTAACAAATATTATTTTGTTATAAAGGAGGGTTGGTTTATGCCCGACTACAAGCTCTTGTACTTAACGTTGCTTGACGGTGTCGAAAAAGCAATAGAAAGTTTGAAAAATGTAGAACAAGCGTGTGAAGAAATATATATAGACACCGACGAAACTATAGAGTAAGAAAAAAACAAGGACTATAGTCCTTGTTTTTTTATATCATCTTATTAAGTTCTTGCATCTTTTGTTGTGTAGGTTCGGGCAAATGACCAAAACGGAACTCAAGATTCATATTGTCATATTTTGTTTGACAAATTTTTCTAAAGGGTAAAAGCTCAATTTTATCAATACAAGAATGACTGTCGGCAATTTGCTTTAATAATACTGCGTTATCGTTACCATCAGTAAGGGTTGGAACTATAACCTGTCTTAAAGTAACGGGTATTTTCTGTGAATTTAGATAATTCAAAAATTCTATTGGTTTATCAAGTCCACAACCTACGTACTCACGGTAATCGGCATCGTTTGTAAACTTTATATCAAGCAGCACTCGGTCGGTAACCGAAAGCAGTCTTTTTACGTCATCGTTTAAAATACTGCCAGACGTATCAAGACAGGTGTTAATGCCTTCTTTGTGACACAACTCAAACAACTCGCGGCAAAATTCGCTTTGCAACAGCGGTTCGCCGCCCGAAATTGTAATACCGCCTGCTTCACCAAAATATTCTTTACAACGCAACACTTTTTGGAGTATCTGCTCAGGTGTGTATTCGGTGCCGCCGTCAAGCTCCCAAGTGTCAGGGTTATGACAGCAACCACAACGTAGGTTACACCCTTGCATAAAAACAACAAAGCGAATGCCAGGGCCGTCTACCGTGCCAAGACTTTGGAGTGAATGTATCTTGCCTTTTATCATAATACTGTATGGAAGGTACGGCTTATAACCTCACGCTGATGCTCGCGAGAAAGCTTATTAAAGTTAACGGCATAACCCGATACGCGAATTGTAAGATTCGGGTACTTTTCGGGATTTTCGTAAGCGTCCATTAGTGTTTCACGGTTAAGAACGTTAACGTTAATATGGTGAGCTTTTTTAGCAAAATAGCCGTCAAGAATGCCAACAAGGTTATTAACACGTTCTTCGTCAGTTTTGCCAAGAGCCTCAGGGGTTATAGAGAATGTGTTAGAAACACCGTCGCGGCAGTCGTCATAACTGATTTTAGCAACCGAGTTAAGTGACGCCAACGCGCCGTTTTCTTCGCGGTTGTGCATTGGGTTAGCACCAGGGGCAAACGGTTCGCCCGATTTTCTGCCGTCAGGGGTAGCGCCTGTGTTTTTACCGTACATAACGTTTGACGTAATGGTAAGAACCGACAATGTGTGTATAGCGTTACGGTAGGTTTCGGTTTTACGAAGAGCTTCAATAAAGCGGTGGGTCATATCTTGTGCCAAAGAGTCAACGCGGTCATCATCGTTACCAAATTTGGGGAATTCGCCCGTAGTATCGTAATCAACAATAAAGCCTTCGTCGTTTCTGATAGGTTTAACACAGCCGTACTTAATAGCGCTGAGTGAGTCGGCAACAACCGAAAGACCTGCAATGCCAAACGCCATAAGACGTTCAACCTCGGTATCGTGAAGCGCCATTTGAACCTTTTCGTAGCAATATTCATCGTGCATATAGTGAATAACGTTCATGGTCTTTACATACAACTGTGAAAGCCATTGAATGTAAATATCATAACGTTCCATAACGGTATCAAAATCAAGTGTTTCGTCAGATATAGGCTCCATTTGAGGACCGATATGAATACCACTCATTGCATCATATCCGCCGTTAAGCGCAATATTTAAAAGTTTTGCAAGGTTGCATCTTGCACCAAAGAATTGCATTTGTTTGCCGAGTTTCATAGCCGATACACAGCAAGCAATGGCGTAATCGTCACCATAAATTGGACGCATAATATCGTCATTTTCGTACTGAATAGAGTCGGTGTCTTTTGAAACCTTTGCACAGAACTTTTTAAATCCTTCAGGCAAAGCGTTTGACCAAAGAACCGTAAGGTTAGGCTCCGGTGAAGAACCGAGAGTATAAAGTGTGTTAAGCACGCGGAAGCTACTCTTACTAACAAGGGTTCTACCGTCTTCACCCATACCGCCGACAGCTTCGGTAATCCACATTGGGTCACCGCCAAAAAGCTCGTTATATTCGGGTGTGCGAAGGTGACGTGCAATACGAAGTTTAATAACGAAATCGTCAAATAATTCTTGCGCGCCCTCTTCGGTAAGGGTGCCGTTTTTGATGTCGCGTTCTATATAAATATCAAAAAATGTTGCCACACGGCCCAAAGACATTGCCGCACCGTTTTGCTCTTTTATAGCGGCAAGATATGCAAAGTATGTCCACTGTATTGCTTCACGTGTGTCACGTGCAGGACCGCTTATATCAAAGCCGTACATAGCAGCCATTTCTTTAAGCTTGCCAAGGAAGTTTATTTGTTTAAAAAGCTCGCTGCTAAGCTTAATGTTCTCTGCAACAAAGGGCTTTTCGGCCATAGCGGCTTTGTCTTTTTGCTTTTCTTCTATAAGCTTGTCCACGCCGTAAAGCGCTACAC
>JAFPBM010000170.1 GCA_017424125.1 Clostridia bacterium
CTTCCGCCGCGCAGGCAAGGGCGAAGCCAAAACCTTTTTTGATTACTTCCTTTCAAACCTTGAAGAGGTAAAGGATAAGGGGTATATTTCGGTTGTAACAGGTAACCACGATTTGCCGCGCGTGGCGTTTGGCAGAGATGAAGAAGAACTCAAAACGGTCTTTGCGTTTATTCTTTCCCTGCCCACCGTTCCGCTTATATATTACGGTGATGAAATCGGAATGGATTATACCCGCCTTAAAAACAAAGACGGAGGTTATTGCCGAACGGGCGCGCGCACGCCTATGCAGTGGACGGACGGCAAAAACGCAGGTTTCAGCGAAACGGACGGTGAACTTTATCTGCCGCTCAACGCTGATTATGAGGCAGTTAACGTCGAGCGCCAGAAAGAGCGTGAAGATTCACTTTTAAATACGGTTTTACGCCTTGTAGAAATAAAGCGCAGCCACCCCGAACTGTTTTCTGCGCGTACGGGTATAGAACTTGTGTCCGACACGTATCCCCTTGTTTTCAAGCGCGGAGCAGGAGAAAACGGATTTTTGTGTGCAATTAACCCGTCGGAAAGAGAGTATACTATCTCCGCCGTTCACAAAGAGGTGCTTGCGGCGCAAAACGCAGAAATAGACGGTCAAAACATAAAACTAAAGCCGCTGTCATTCGTATGGCTTTCGGTTTAAAAAAAGAACCCCACCGAGCAATCGGTGGGGATTTGTTATTTTTCTTCTTTTGTTGTCTTTTCTTCCAAATGGATTTCCCAATGGATGATGAATGCCAAAAGTGCGCGGATTATGATTACTATGCCGAGAATGGCAAGTTCTTCTAAATTGTGTATTATAACCGTTTTTATAATCTCGGCGCCCATTTTGAATTCGAGAGCGAGGGACAACGCTCTTCCGAGGTCGGTGGCCACGTGAAACGGCTTCTTTTTTATTACGTGTTCAAAAAGTTTAAGGAGTGCGCGGAACGAGCCGACTATAATTATGATTATACCAACAAGTTCTAATATACTTGCCGAAATTTCTGCTACGGGATGTAAAAATTCTTTAATATAACTTGAGATTTGGTCCATAGTTACACCTTCTTTTTATTTTCCTGTTTATATATTATATTATAAAAATCGTGTTGTCAATATATACCCGTTAATCTTAGTTGTAATCTTAAAACCCGCATGGTATAATAAGGAAAAACCGCAAGGAGAGGATTTTATGTATACAATATACGTTAAATTTGAATGTGTCCCCAAAATGCGCGAGGCGTTTATAGAAAAAATGAAAGAAACGGGAATACTCGATGCCATTCGTGCAGAGGACGGCTGTGTTAAATATGACTATTATCTCTCTGAAAAAGACGAGAACGAACTTCTGCTTATTGAACAGTGGGAGTCGGCACAGCATCAGCAGATACATATAGAGCAACCGCACATGGCAAAGATGCGTGAGTTTAAGAACGATTATATCAAAAAAACAGAATTGGGCGAAATCGATTTTCGCTAATTAAAAAACGCCGATTATTCGGCGTTTTTGTTTAGGTCGTTTTTTATTTGAGTTGTGCTGATTTCAGGTGTGCGCGGGAGATAGACCACTTCACAACCTTCTTCCTTTAGAAAATCGAATTTTCCTTTCCAGTCGTCGCCCATCACAAAGGTGTCAATGTGATACTTTTGAACGTCTTTGCGCTTCTGCTCCCAGGTTTCTTCGGGTATTACCAAATCAACGTAACGAATTGCCTCTAAAAGTGATTTTCGCTGTTCATAGGTAAAATAGCATTTCTTTTGTTTTTCGTTCCAGTTAAATTCGTCGGTTGATAACGCGACGACGAGATAGTCACCCTGTTCTTTCGCTCTGCGAAGAAGATTTATATGTCCGTAATGCAGTAAATCAAACGTTCCATAGGTTATTACTCTTTTCAAAAAATCCCTCTTTTCAAACCAATTATACCAAGAAAACAGCAATATATACGGGTTGAAAAAACTTTTTTTCGGTGGTATAATTTTATAAGACGATTTTAAAGGAATGACAAAATGATAAAAAAACTAATGAATAGCAAGGTGTTTGCGGCTTTTGGCGCAATTTTCACCTGCGCTTTGTGGGGAATTTCCACACCTATTGTTAAAATGGGATATGAATATATCGACGAATCGCACGTGCCGTCGCTTCTTTTGTGGGTTGGTTTAATGTTTGTGTTCGCCGCATTCTTAACCGTTGGCGGTTACAGCGTTTTTTCCAAAAAATTTTTGTGCCCGAAAAAAGAAAGTCTAAAGGGTGTTGCGATTGTAGCAGTCTTGCAAACCGTTTTACAGTATGCGTTTTTATACATAGGATTATCTCAAACCACGTCGGTCAAAGGCGCGATATTAAAAAGCACCGACGTGTTTTTCGTGGCACTTATTGCAAGTTTAATTTTCAAACTTGAAAAATTGACTTTTAAAAAACTCGCTTCCTGCATTATCGGTTTTTTAGGCATTATTATTATGAATCTTGACGGGCTCAAATTTAACATTAGTCCTCTCGGCGACGGGCTTGTGGTGCTTGGAATAGTAGCATATTCGTTCTCGGTTGTTATGACGGGACTTTTCTGCAAAAATGAAGACCCAATAATTTTATGCGGCTACCAAATGGGATTAGGCGGTGCCATATTAACGCTTATCGGTGCTTTAGGCGGCGGAAAGTTTGACTTTTTAAGTATGTTGCCGGTGTTTGTTTGCTTGTCGTTTATATACGCCGTATCATACGTTATGTGGACGGTTTTGCTAAAATACAACCCTGCCTCAAGCGTTACCATTTACAGTTTTATGACCCCTGTTTTCGGAGTTATCTTTTCTGCAATTCTTCTTAAAGAAGACGGCGGCGTGGCAATAATGAGTTTGATAATCGCACTTGTTTTGGTTTGCGCGGGAATTGTTCTTTGGGGATATGAGAAAAAGCCAAAAACAAAATAAAGGCGGACAACACCTTCCGCGATTTTGATAAAACGGTTGCAAAGAAACATAAATTTTAAAAAACAAAACCCCGCTTTTTGCGGGGTTTTTATAGGATGCTATGCCGTCGTCAACGTATTCTTTAAAATCGTTGAAGGGGAATTTGTTAAGGTTAAGCGGCCTACCCGAGATTATTAGAAAAACGACCTCTTTGTCCGTATGCACTTGCTCCTTGAAAATAAAGGTCTTATAAAAAGGCTTGAAAAAGCGGGAACGTTGTCATAAAATGGAATACAATAAGGGGTGTGGATATGAAAAAGTTTTTATCTTTATTTTGTTGTGTTTTGATTTTAACGCTTTGTGCGTGTAAAAGCGGAACAGAGGACGTTTTTTCGGTGCATAGTGATATAACGCCGACCGTTACTTCTTCGGAAGTTGTCGAAAGCACACCCGTATCGAGCGAAGCGCCCTCCTCAGAGCCGACATCGAGTGTTGTTCCGTCAAGCACACCTGTATCGAGCGCACCGCCGCCTCCGCTGCCGAGTTCGAGCGCGCCAGTGCAGAGCACACAGACCGTTACTAAATATAACGTCGAGGACCCGGACAACACGCGCGGTCTTTCAACCCAAAAATTCGGGTTTGCCTTCGGTGTTGCGTCGGGCGGAGTGCCGCATAATATGTCTATAGAAAACCAAACTAAATTTGACGGTATGCAAAACGTAAGCGCGTTGGCGCTTGACACAAAAACACCTGAAAAGGTTATGTATTTAACCTTTGATAACGGATACGAATATCAAAACCTTACCGCAAACATTTTGGATACGCTCAAACAAAAGGGTGTAAAAGCCGCCTTTTTCATAACGCTCAGTTATGCTAAAAATAATAAGTCGCTTGTGAAGCGAATGATTGACGAGGGACACATAGTCGGCAACCACAGCGCAACGCACCCGTCGTTTCCAAGCATTTCGCGCACACAAATGGCAAACGAAATCGGCAGACTTGACGATTATATGAAAACAAATTTTGGCTATAGCAGTCCATATTTCCGTTTTCCGTCGGGCGAACATTCAGAGTGTTCGTTGGAACTTGTCAGTTCAATCGGTTTCCATTCGGTCTTTTGGTCGGTTGCGTATACCGATTGGGATACGTCACAGCAAAAGGGTGCAGGGTATGCACACGATACCGTAACTTCGCGCTTCCACCCGGGCGCCGTAATACTTCTTCACGCCGTATCTCGCGATAATGCCGAGGCGTTGTCACGAATGATTGATACCGCCGTAGCACAAGGCTATGCTTTCCGCACACTTGACGATTATTTTAAAAAAGATTAAGGTAAAAACGAAATAGAGGGGTTTTATGTTTAAGTATGAAACACATTTGCATACCGCACCCGTCAGCCGTTGCGGCAAAGTGAGTGTTTTTGATAATCTTAAATTTTATAAAGATATAGGTTATGACGGTGTTTTCATAACCAACCATTTTATAGGCGGAAGTTTTAATTATGACGTATCAAAGCCGTACAAGGAAGTAGTAGAATTTTATTTTTCTGATTACGAAGAGGCGCAAAAAATCGGAAAAGAAATAGGGATTCAGGTTTTTTGCGGTGTTGAACACACCTTTGAGGGTGCGGATTTTTTGATATACGGATTAGGTAAAGAATGGTATCTTGAAAACGAGCAAATTCCCGCTATGAAGGCGAGTGAGTTTTTGAGTTTTGCACGTGAAAGCGGAGCCTTTATTGTGCAGGCGCACCCCTTTCGTGAGGCAAGGTATATTGACCATATACACCTTTTCCCGCGTCACGTAGATGCTGTTGAAATCATTAACGCGTCTCACGAGTGCCTTGAGGATGAAATGGCAAAAAAATATGCAGAACATTACGGACTAATACCCTTTGCGGGAAGCGATAATCATCACGGCGCCGAAAAACCGCGCCTTGCGGGACTTTGCTTCAAAACACCCGTCAAAGACGAAAACGATTTTATAAACAAAATAAAAAAAGGTGAGGCACAACTTTTTCTCACGTTAAGATAAAAAGCCCTTTTTAGGGCTTTTTATTATAAGTTGATAATTTTTTCCAAAAGTGATACAATAATGTAAAGAAAGTGTCGCAGAGGTGCAGTATGACAGAGTTTGTTTTCCCCAAGCGCGTTGCGGACAGCAGCAACCAACAAAAATTTCCCCTGCTTTTAAAAAAACAACCGTTGCAAATCGGTCTTTCTGAAAAGGGAACCACCGATTTTTCGTGCGGCGACTACATTATATTAGACTTTGGGAAGGAAATGTGCGGCGGAATTCGCATACTCACTTTTTTGTCAAAAGACGCAACTGTTCGTCTGCGTTTTGGCGAAAGTTTTACCGAATGCTCTGCCGAAATCGGCGAAAAGAACGCCACGAACAACCACGCTTTACGCGACTTTACGGCACAGTTGCCCGCCTATTCGGATATGACTTTCGGCAATACGGGTTTTCGCTTTGTCCGTATAGACTTTTTAAGCGGCAAGGCGCAAATTAAAAGTTTTGTTGCCGAAAATCATATTTTGAAAAAGCAGACGAAATACCGTTATGGCGGCAAAGACAAAGAAATAAAGGCAATCTACACCGCC
>JAFPBM010000171.1 GCA_017424125.1 Clostridia bacterium
AACCCCCACCGTAAAAACGGTGGGGGTTATTTTATGTGTTTGCTTGTAATCAGCTCTTATCGTATAAACAAAAAACGGAATGGAGAAATCCATTCCGTTTTCGTTTTATAAATCAAACGTCAAAACAGTCATTGCGGGGACCTCAATTTCGCCAAGGTCGTGCCAAACGCCGTTAGCCTTTACTTTAAGCGTTTCTTTCTGTTTTCCGCAAAGCAGGTTAATAACAAAACAGGTTGCGTTGTTTCCGTCTTCAATAACCGTTGTCCAAAGCGCTTTGCCCGAACACTCTGCCACAGGCTCTGCCCCGAGCATACGGAACAGGCGGTCAATTAGCATATTTTGACTGAAAAATTTGTAAACGAATAAACCGCCAAGCCAAATAAATTCGCCCTTGCCGACACGTTTTTTATAGGCTACGGGGACGTCTTTTCCGTCTCTATACATAATCGGTTCGGCATCCGCAATATCGCAAGTGTAGGTTTTGGTGAAACCGTAAGCCTTTTCGCCGTCAGAGAAACAAATGGAATTTTGCGCACTGTTGGGAATCCTTTCGATTTCGCCAATGCCGAGGAAGTCTTTGAGGATTGTGCAGGGGTTAAAATCCTCGTCGAGTTCGGGCACAAACGGTGTTATGAGCATCTTGCCGCCCGCTTTTAAAAACTCAACCACGTTCTCTTGCTTTTCCTTTGCCATTCTGCCGTCACAGGTCAGAACAAGCGGTTTTGTGATATCAAGATTGTGCGAGAGTTCAATATATTTTGGGTGATATCCCTCGCCGAGCATTGCAAAACAAATATCTTCGGTGTATTTATTAAGTTTAATATCGTCGCGCGCAAAACGCGGTGCGTAGCGGTCCTGTCGGCGCTGTTCCCAGGTGAAACCGAGTTGGATATTGTATTTGCGCTCTGCGCGTTGCATCCAACTGTGGTTAATGGAATGTTCGTTGCGTTCCTTTTGGCAGTAATAATGTGGGCGAATCTCGCCGTCGGCGCTTACGGCGGCGCAGTAATCGTAAACGTCGCCCGTGTGGCCTGTGTTGTTAAAATTGGGGCCGCCTGTGAAAATGTAATAGTTTGCGCCTTGAAGTCCCAATGCGTTTTGTGTCATATAGAAAGCCGAAAGAGGCTCTACGTACATAGCAGGGAAGTCCGAAAGGTTGCCGCCTTGCATTTCAAAAAGGGTGCGCGGCGAGCCGATTTCGTTTATGATGTCAAGCGACGCTATCCATTTAAGGTACTGTTGCGGTGTGGGGTTGTTATCCCAATCTGGATTTAAGGTATAATAGTGGTCGGTGCCCATAAGACAGGGCATACCGCCCGAAGAGAGCACACTTGGCAGATCGTAAAGCAGAGGTGACTCGTTAAGTGAAGCGGCGTTGGCACAAAGCGGAACGTCAATGCCGCTGTCGCGCAACCACGAAACGACGTGCGCCGCATATCTTTCTATAGATTTACAGTATGAATTGAGATAATCGCTTGAAAAACGTTGACCAAAAACGGTGTCGGCGCTCGGTGCATCTCTTTGCGGATTAACGTCGGTAAAATCGGCAAAGTCGGTGCCGTATGCCGCGTTCATTGCCGATACGGTGCCGTACTTTTCTTTCAAAAATTCGGGGTAGTGACCGCCGTCTATGCCCACACCCATACCCGCGGGGTTATAGTCAATAGAACCCGACCAAACCTGAACACCGCAAAGTTCATTATCAACCTGTACCGAAACGATAGGACCACCGTTTGTTACAAGGAACGTACGGATTTTTTCGCAAGCGGCACGTATGTATTTTTCTGCCTTTTCTAAATATAGAGGGTGAATGTACGAAACAGCGCCTTTAGATATGACGTCACCGTTTTGACGCTGCGCTAAAATTTCGGGGTAGCCGTCTGTCAGCCAAACGGGCAGACCGTTGCGTACAAGTTCGGCATACTGGTAAGGGCCGGGACGGGCAATTACCATCAAATCAAGTTTATCGCAAAGGGTTAAAAACTCGGTTAGATTGCGCTGGGGGCAGTCGTCAAAAATAATATTGCCCTCGGTTTCCTCGTGCACAATCCACGGGATATAGGTTGCAACGGCATTTGCACCGCTTTCTTTAAGCAGAATAAGGCGGCGCTCCCAATCATCGTGCGGAACGCGGAAATAATGAAACTCACCCGATATAAAGGGGGCGGGTTTGCCGTCAACAAAAAAGCCGATATTATCCCAAGTTAACGTGTGTTTCACAAAAAACACTCCTTTGCCGAAGTATGCTTTAATTGTAAACAAAAAACCCACAAATTGCAAGTCGCAAAAAGTGGGTTTAATTAGTTTTTTGAGAGTTTAGTCAACGTCCGAGAAAACGAGCATGGCTTGCTTTACATTTTCTTTCATACCGATTTCGGCGTCGTTCCGCCCTGCCTTGCAAATGAAGCAGGTGTAAGCCTTGCGGGACACGGCATTCCTACAGAGGGCGAAGCAGGCGGTCTTTCAATTGACCTCGTCTGCAAAAGCGGCAAAGGTGTTCTTGCCCGTATCAGCCGCGTAAACGGCAAGTTCAAGATTGTTGTTGTTCGCTGTGAGGTTGTTCAGCCCGATGCAAGTGAACTTGAGGCAAGACGTCACGAATGTGGCATCCCGTTCTGGCCGCACGCTTTCGTAAACGTTGACGGCGATGCAGGCAAACTTGTTGAAAACTGGAATAACGAGTACGGCTGCCTTGGCTACGGCGAAGATTTGTATGACCAGATTATCGATTTTGGTAACCTTATGGGTATAGAAGTAGTCGCATTTTAATAGGTGAAGGAAAACGGCTTGGATTCCAAGCCGTTTTTTGTTATAAAATGTTGCATTTTTTGCAAAAGTGTGGTATAAGTAATCTGTATGTTATATTTTTACATTTAAAGGAGTTGGTTTTCTAATGGACGATAGTCCTGCGCGATATTTACTTTATATTATCGTGTGTTTAATTCTTGCCGGTTATTTTGCGGGAACCGAGATTGCGTTGGCTTCGGTCAACCGAATCCGTATGGCTACCCGCGCAGAAAACGGTGACCGTGCCGCAAAACGTGTGCTTTACGTGCTTGACCATTTTGACAAAGCGCTCACAACGTTGCTTATAGGCAACAACGTGACTCACGCGGGTATTGCTACGCTTTCAACCTTGTTTACATACACCTTGTTTGATAGCGTCGAGGCTATGCCTGATTATGCGGTTACAATTTCCACCGTTATCGCAACTGTTGTTGTGTTCTTTGTTGGCGAGATGATTCCAAAATCGTTTGCCAAAACGTGTAACGAGTCGTTTGCAGTGTTTGCCTGCGGGCCCCTTATCTTTCTTATGAAGGTGCTAACACCTGTAAGTTTCTTTTTCTCACTTATAAGCGAACTCGTCAGCCGCCCGTTCAAGAAAAAAGCGGGGGAGACACCAACGGTAACCGAAGAAGAACTGTATGACATTATTGAAACCTACGTGGAAGAAAACGATATTGACGAGGAAACCGAAGAACTTGTACAAAACGCTATCGAGTTTTCGGAGTCGACTGTTAAAGACGTTATGACACCTTGGAACAAGGTTACGAAAATCCACGAAGACACCCCCGCTGCCGAAGTGGTGGCAACCTTAAAGGGATGCACACATTCCCGTTTCCCCGTTATAAACGATAAAGATTTGGTCGTGGGAACGCTCAGTATGCGCTCATTCCTGAAAAGATATCTCAAAAATCCCGCTCTTACGGTGCAAGAAGTTATGGCGCCGCCGGTTTACATCAATTCTAATACACCGGTTGACGATTTGCTCACTACACTTTCGGGAAAACGTACGCACATTGCATACGTGCGTGGCGGAAAATCGGTACTTGGCATTATTACCGTAGAAGACATCCTCGAAGAACTTGTCGGAGAGATTTACGACGAGGAAGAACAGGGGGTTGCGGTAGATGCTTAATTATATAATTATTGCGGTTTGTTTGATTTGTTCTGCGTTTTTCTCCGCGTCGGAGATTGCTTATGCTTCGGCGGGCGAAGTGCGACTTCGCTGTGCGGCGGAAGAAAAAGGTTCGCTTGCTGCGCGTCTTGCGCTTAAAATCCACGCAGATTATGACAAAGCGCTTGCAACAATTTTAATTGGTAATAACCTTGTTAACATTGCCGCAGAGTCGGTTGCGACGGTTATCGTAATCGCTTTGCTTGGCGAAAAAATGGCTTGGGTTGCTACTATTGCTATGACGGTGCTTGTTCTGATTTTTGGTGAAATTGTGCCAAAAGTCGTTGCAAAAACAATGCCCGAAACATTTGCAACGTTGTTTGCAATTCCTCTGCACGCATTGTCAATCGTTACAAAACCTTTTGTTTTCTTGGTTGATTCTGCGTTAAAGTTGGTTTCGCTTATTTGGAAAAACAATATGGAGGAAACCCCGTCCGTTACAGAAGAAGAACTCGAAACCATTATTGATACGGTTGAAACCGAGGGCGTTATCGACGAAGATAAATGCGAACTCATCCAAAGCGTGTTTGATTTCGGCGACGTACAGGCGTACGAAATCATTACACCGCGTGTGGATATGCTGTCAATCGACGTTGACGATACCCAAGAGGAAATGGTTGAAACTATTCTGAATTCAAGTTATTCGCGAATTCCGTTCTATAAAGAAACGCCCGACCATATAGTCGGCGTGTTGCACGTCAACGTTGCGCTTAAAGAGTTGGTTGATAATCCCAAAGCGGATTTGACGGAACTTTTGATGCCGACGGTTTACGTACATAAAACAATGCCGCTTGACGACGTTTTGAGTACAATGCGCCGCGAACACAGCCACATGGCTGTCGTCACAGACGAGTACGGCGGCGTTATGGGCCTTCTTACAATGGAGGACGTTCTTGAACAATTGGTTGGCGACATTTGGGACGAAAGCGACGAAATCGAACCCGAGATTGTCGAACTTTCGGAAGGTCAGTTTGAAATTGACGGCGATATGCGAATTGAAGATTTCTTCCACGAAATTGACTTCGATGACCGCGATTTTGACGACGACAACGCGACGGTTGGAGGCTTTGTTGTGGAACTTCTTGGCAGATATGCCGAGTTTGGCGACGTTGCCACCTTTGAAAACATTACCTTTACAGTAACCGAGGTAGAAGAACGCCGCATAATCAAACTTAACGTTGAAGTAACACCCATAGAACCCGAAACAGAAGAATAATAAAAAGCCTTTACGGATTTTCCGTAAAGGCTTTTGCTTTTGTTGTTGACAAGTGGCAAACGCTTATAAACGCAGATAAATTCAACGTCTTCAAACACTCGTTTTAGCCAAAAAAATAACCCGAAATATTTATAGTTTCTCGTAATATTTTTTGAGAAAAAACGGTGCATCTGTGCTATATTTTTGTAAAACATCGGGCAACGCGCTCTTTATTTTTAACAACATTACCATCAAAAACAACAGGGGGACAAAAACATGCAGAAAAATTATATTCTTCCGCCGCTTAAAGACAAGGGAACGTTAGAACTTTTGCATTTCCCGACAAGAATGCAAGCGTTTGTGTTTAGAAACTGGGAAATGGTACCCGCAGAAAAACTTGCACAAGTGCTAAAAACGAGTGTAGAAAACGTAAAAGAAATAGCATCACAAATGGGACTTTCAGAGCAAGGCGACCTTTCTGATTGGCACAAAAAAGGATATATTACTATTATAAAACAAAACTGGCATATTCTGCCCTATGACCAACTTCTTTTACTGCTTGATTGGACCGATGACAAACTTGCATATATTTTAAGAGAAGACGATTATCTTTCCGAAAAGTTGGGACAACTCAAGCCGATTTGTGAAACGGTAGAGTATAAACCTCTGACAGAAGAACAAGCGGCAGAAACCGCAAAAATAAAGAAAAGTGTGTCAGAAATAAAGATAGAGCCAACACGAAACGCGTTCGATTTTTTTAAAGCGCCTCAAAAGAAATCGGTTGTAATTGCTGCCGAAGGCGTAACATTGACAGATGCCTGGGGAATACTCAACAAAACCGATTTTGACGTTGATTTCTTTATCGAGCGCTTCAAAAGTGAAATAAAGACCGCGTGGGAAATAAACCTTTGCGGCGAAGAAAAGCATATAGTAATAGAAAAAGCCGAAGGCGAACCCGAAAGCCACAGCATATCCGTAACAGAGCAATCGGTTACAATTCGTGCGGCAGACGCGGCGGGCGTTTTGCGCGGACTTTTTTGGATTTTAGATAAGATGGATGAGCGCTCTTCGCCAAGCCTTCCCGTGTCTGAAATCGAGCGCACTGCACGTT
>JAFPBM010000172.1 GCA_017424125.1 Clostridia bacterium
GGCAAAATTAAATTCTAATATTTAATTTTGCACAACATTCATTGCAATGGGATAGGACAAATTTTTAGTAAAAATTTGTCGCAAAATCAAAGATTTTGTGGCGAAACAGAATTGTTTCGCCTAACCTATTCCATTATAATGCAAAAGGTGGGATAGGATGAACCTGTTACATATGAAGCATGCACTTGCGGTTGCAAGGGCAGGGTCGCTTTCTAAAGCGTCTGAGGTATTGCTGATTGCGGCGCCTAACATCAGTCGCTCCATAAAAGAATTGGAAACCGACCTTGGCATTACTATTTTTGACCGCACGCAAAACGGTATGAAACTGACCCACGACGGTGAAGAATTTATAAACTACGCAAAAGAAATTTTAAGTCAGATTGATGCGGTTGAAAACTTTTATAAGACCGGCACTCCCCAAAAGCAAAGATTTTCAGTTTCAGTACCGCGTGCCTGTTATATTTCCGAAGCCTTTGCCAATTTTTCTAAAACCTTTTCTAAAGAACCTATTGAGATTTTTTACAAGGAAACAAATTCACAACGCACAATTCATAATATGGTAGAGCGTGATTATAAGCTTGGTATTATCCGTTATGCCGAAAACTATGACAGTTATTTTAAGGCAATGCTTGAAGAAAAGGACTTTCATTATGAGCTTGTAACCGAATTCACCTACGTGCTTATGATGAGCGCCGATAATCCCTTGGCGTCAAAAGAAAATATATTGTTTGACGATTTAAAGAATTATATCGAAATTGCCCACGCCGACCCTTATGTTCCTTCTATGCCGCTTTCAAAGGTTGTAAAGGAAGAACTACCCGATAATATTGACCGCAGAATATTTATTTTTGAACGTGCAAGTCAGTTTGATTTACTGTCCACAAATCCCGAAACGTTTATGTGGGTGTCACCTGCATCTAAGGAACTGCTTGACCGATACAATCTGGTGCAGAAAAGGTGCGCCGATAACAAAAAGGTATACAAGGACGTTCTGATTTATAAAAACGGCTATAAGCTATCAAGGCTTGACCGACAGTTTATTGCCGAGCTTTGTGAGTCAAAAAGAAAAAATTTATAATATATTCCAAAACGTGCTATGGAGAGATAAAATGTATAAGATTGTTGACAAAAAAGTATTAAATCCAACGGTTGTTCAGCTTCAGATAGAAGCACCGTTGGTAGCAAATAAGGCGCGCCCCGGTCAGTTTATTATCCTTCGCGTTGATGCCGAGGGTGAGCGTATTCCGCTTACCGTGGCAGGCACAGACCGCGAAAACGGGACTGTAAAAATAATATATCAGATTGTGGGTGCCACAACAGAAAAGCTTGCGCACAAGGAAGCGGGAGAGTATATTGAAGACTTTGTCGGTCCGCTCGGTGTGGCAACCCATCTTGACGGGCTTAAAAAGGTTTGTATCGTAGGCGGCGGTGTAGGTTGCGCCATTGCTATGCCTATTGCCGAAGCGCTTCACGCGGCGGGTGCCGATGTTACAAGCATTATCGGCTTCAGAAGCCGTGATCTGCTTATTCTTGAGGATGAGTTTAAGGCGTGCTCTGATACATTGCGTATTATGACCGATGACGGATCCTACGGAGAAAAAGGCAACGTTACGGCGCCACTTAAGGAAATGCTTGAAAAAGGCAAACGCTTTGATATGATAATTACCATTGGCCCTCTTGTTATGATGAAATACGTTGTTGAAACGGCAAGACCATTCGGCACACCCGTAACCGCATCAATGAATCCGATTATGATAGACGGAACGGGTATGTGTGGCGGTTGCCGACTGACGTTAAACGTAGATGGCAAAAAGGTTACTAAGTTTGCCTGTGTTGACGGTCCCGATTTCAACGGTTATGAAATAGATTTTGATGAGGCTATGTCGAGGGGCAGGATGTATAAGGACTTTGAACGCCACGCGTACGAAGACACCTGCAATCTTTTTAAAGGGGAGGTGCGCTGAATGGCTAAAGCAAATATGTCGCTTAAGCGGAACGAGATGCCTACACAAGACGCCCTTTTGCGCGCACATAATTTTGATGAGGTTGCATTAGGCTACAGTGAGGAAACGGCTATCAGTGAGGCAATGCGTTGTCTTGACTGCAAAAATATGCCCTGTGTATCGGGTTGTCCCGTAAAAATACATATTCCACAGTTTATAAACAAAATAAAAGAGGGAGATTTTGAGGGTGCATATCAGGTAATAACCAAATCATCATCCCTTCCTGCCGTTTGTGGCAGAGTTTGTCCGCAGGAGACACAGTGCGAATCCAAGTGTGTTCGCGGTATAAAGGGTGAGTCTGTGGGTATCGGCAGACTTGAAAGATTTGTTGCCGACTGGCATAATACCTTTTGTACCGAAGAGCCCGAACGCCCCGAAAGCAACGGTCATAGGGTTGCGGTTGTAGGCTCAGGCCCATCGGGGCTTACCTGCGCGGGCGACCTTGCCAAAAAGGGCTATGAGGTAACCGTTTTTGAGGCACTTCATACTGCGGGCGGCGTGTTGGTTTACGGAATTCCAGAATTCAGACTGCCGAAGGCTATTGTAGCAAAAGAGGTTGATACATTAGAAAAGCTTGGCGTTAAAATAGAAACAAACGTGGTTATTGGTAAAACACTTACCGTTGACGAGCTTTTTGACATGGGATTCGAGGCGGTATTTATCGGTTCGGGCGCAGGTCTTCCTAACTTTATGGGAATACCCGGTGAAGCTCTTAACGGCGTTTATTCTGCAAACGAATTTTTAACCCGAAGCAATCTTATGAAATCATATCTTGATAATCCGAATACGCCCATTATGAAGGGCGGAAGGGTTGCCGTTGTCGGCGGTGGAAACGTTGCTATGGATGCCGCAAGAACGGCTTTGCGACTTGGCGCAGATAAGGTTTATATCGTATACCGTCGCTCTATGGATGAGCTTCCCGCAAGGCGCGAGGAGGTTGAGCACGCCGAGGAGGAGGGTATCGAGTTTAAGCTTCTTTGCAATCCTACCGAAA
>JAFPBM010000173.1 GCA_017424125.1 Clostridia bacterium
ATACGGAATTTGCCGTTACGGGTTTCCTCAATTTCTGCTTTACCGCGAACAATAATTTTACCGCGGCCCGTAGCATAAGCGGCGCGAATTCCTGCGCGGCCCATAATGGTACCGCCTGTGGGGAAGTCGGGTCCCTTGATATACTGACAAATTTCCGACAAATCTGCATCGGGATTGTCAATAAGACAGCACATACCGTCAATAACCTCGCCCAAGTTATGGGGAGGAATTTCGGTTGCCATACCAACGGCAATACCCGAAGAACCGTTTACAAGAAGTTGCGGGAAACGAACGGGCAATACCTCAGGTTCTTTCAAACGGTCGTCATAGTTAGGAAGAAAATCAACCGTTTCTTTCTCAATATCGTCAAGCATGTGGAGAGAAAGACGATTCATCTTAGACTCTGTATAACGATAAGCAGCGGCGGGATAGCCGTCGATATTACCGAAGTTTCCGTGTCCGTCTATAAGCGGATAACGGAGAGAAAAGTCCTGCGCCATACGTACCATAGCATCATAAACGCTTGAGTCGCCGTGCGGATGGTATCTACCCAAAACGGCACCAACGGTATCTGCGCACTTACGGTATGCTTTTTCGGGTGTAAGACCGTTCTCATACATTGTATAAAGTATACGGCGGTGAACGGGTTTAAGGCCGTCGCGCACGTCGGGCAGAGCACGACCTACGAGAACCGACATCGAGTACTGAAGCATACTCGATTTTACTTCGTCAACAATTTCTACAGGTTTAATATTGGTTAATTCGTCTTCCGGCCAATATACGTTTTCTTGTTTTGCCATTTTTCCGTTCCCCCCTTAAATATCCAAGTCTGTCGCAAAGATTGCGTTTTCTTCAATGAATTTTCTTCTCGGTTCAACCTCGTCGCCCATAAGCATTGTAAAGGTTTCGTCTGCTATCTGTGCATCGAGCATTGTAACGCGCAAAAGTGTACGTTTCTCAGGGTCAAGGGTGGTTTCCCAAAGTTGTTCGGGATTCATTTCACCAAGACCTTTATAGCGCTGAACGTCTGCGCTGCCGCCGAGTTTTTCAATATACATTGCTTTTTCTTCGTCTGTAAAAGCATCAAAATGCTGTTTGCCTTTTGCAACGCGGTAAAGCGGCGGTTGGGCTAAATAAATATGACCTGTTTCAATTAACTGTGGCATATATCTGAAGAAGAAAGTTAAAAGAAGTGTGCGAATGTGCGAACCGTCGACGTCGGCATCGGCCATAATTACGATTTTGTCGTAACGCAGTTTTTCAATATCAAAATGTTCGCCGATTCCAGTTCCGAGAGCGATAATAACAGGTGTCAATTTGTCGTTACCATAAACCTTGTCTTCTCGCGCCTTTTCAACGTTGAGCATTTTACCCCAAAGAGGTAAAATAGCCTGATAAGTACTGTTTCTTCCCTCAACCGCACTACCGCCTGCCGAGTCACCCTCGACTATGAAAATTTCGGTCTTTGTGGGGTCGTTGCTGATACAGTCTGTAAGTTTTTCAGGCATACGGGTTTTTCCGCCTATACCCGATTTATTTCTGATTGTTTCTCTTGCCTTTTGTGCGGCTTCACGCGCGTTGGATGCGGCAATAGATTTTTCTATTATAATCTTTGCCTCGGCGGGATGTTCCTCAAGGAACTGATAAAGTTTATCGTTAACAATATCCCTTACGAGTTTGCCGATAGACGTGTTACCGAGTTTTGCCTTTGTTTGCGATTCAAACTGTGCATCTGCAAGTTTAACGCTGATAACGGCAACCAAGCCTTCGGTTATATCTTCACCTTTAAGACGCGGATTTCCGTCTTTTAAGTGTTTGAAATCGAAAGCGTATTTATTAACGGTGTTTGCAAGGCTTTGTTTGAAACCCTGTTCGTGTGTACCGCCGTCTATTGTATGAAGAGTATTAGCAAAGGAAATGATGTTTGAACTATAAGAAGTTGACCACAAAAGCGCAATTTCTGCCGTTTCGTCGCCTTTTGTGCCCGAAAGATAGATAACCTCTGAATTAAGGCTGTCTTTTTTCATTCCTTCAAGTAAGAATTCTACGTAAGAACGGATACCGCCTTCATAATAGAATTCATCGTTTTGCGGTTCAAAAACGTCGGTACGAAGGTCTTTAAGTTCAACGCGAATACCCGCATTTAAGAAAGCCTGTTCGCGCAGACGGGTTTTAAGTGTTTCGTAATCGTAGGTTGTGGTATCTGTGAAAATTTTCGGGTCGGGCTTGAAAGTAACAGTGGTACCTGTTTCATTTGTTTTACCAATAACTTCAAGTTCGGTTACAATATTACCCTTTTCATAACGCTGTTTATAAACGTTTGTACCGTCCTTTACTTCAACTTCAAGCCAAGAAGAAAGCGCATTAACAACCGATGCACCAACGCCGTGTAAACCGCCCGAAACTTTATATCCGTTTCCGCCGAATTTACCGCCTGCGTGAAGTATTGTGAAAACAACCGTGACGGTAGGAATTCCTTTTTGTGGGTTTATACCAACAGGAATACCGCGTCCGTTATCGGTAACGCGTACAATTCCATCATCTAAAAGTTCAACAAGTATTTTGTCGCAATGTCCCGCAAGTGCTTCGTCTATCGAGTTATCAACAATCTCGTAAACCAAGTGGTGCAGACCGCGTTCACCCGTCGAGCCTATGTACATACCGGGACGCTTTCTTACCGCTTCAAGTCCTTCCAAAACCTGAATGGAATTTTCGTCATAATTTTCGGTTATAGGTGTGTTAATTTCCGTACTCATTTTCTACTCCTCAAAAATTATTGTTTGTTATTTCAGAACGCTTATTAAGTGTTGAAGACGAAATTTGTGATATATAAACTTTCCTTTTTCCGTCCTCTTTGCAAACTATAAAGGTTTTTGGCAACTCGGTTGTAACGTTTACAACTTCACCGCTTTTTTCCGCCGCCGCAAGATAATTTCTTGTTGCTTTGCTGATAGTTGCAGTATCGAGGTCAAAAATCCCTATTATCTGGTCGGTTTTTATAATTTTTTCTTTTCCTATATGAAGATACATAATTTAACTTAAAACTCCGTTCTTCATTGTAAATACCTTCCCGCTTGAAAGGTTTAAAATATTTGACGGGTCGCAACAGGTTATAAACACCTGCCAATTTTTAATGTGGTTTAAAACATAATTTTGTCTTACAGGGTCAAGTTCACTCATAACGTCGTCTAAAAGCGCAACTGTTTCTTCACCTGTTTTTATTTTTAAAATCTCGGCTTCTGACAACTTTAACGTAAGTGCAACTGAACGTTTTTGTCCTTGAGAACCAAAAAGACGTGCGTTTTTGCCGTTTATTAAAAATTCAATATCGTCGCGGTGCGGACCTACACTGGTAACACCTGTTTTTATATCTTCCCGTCTTGCATTTTTAAGTCTTTCGGCAAAATACTCGCTTGAACAGTTACAAAGATAAGAAATTTCCAAATTTTCTTTGTTTTCGGATATACCCGAATAAATCAAAGGTGCCGTTTCTTTTAAGTGACTTATATATTTTTTTCGGTACTCAATAATTTTTTCGCCGTTTCTTATAATTTCATTATCAAAAGCATCAAGCATTGACAAAAGTTCGCTGTGATAATAAACGTCTTTTAATAAATTATTACGTTGTGCAACGGCGCGAACGTATTTACGAAGAAAATCTGCATATTGCGGATAAATTTGAAA
>JAFPBM010000174.1 GCA_017424125.1 Clostridia bacterium
GTACCCACACTCATCAAATTACCGAACTTGGTATTCCGTCAAGCGTTATGCAAGACGGTCCAAACGGAGTACGCGCTACCACATTTGTTGAACCACCCGTACCGCCCGATTACGAGCTTTCAGGTCGCGACTGTGTCTATTATCCAAGCGCTATAGCGCAGGCTGCCACGTGGGATAGGCGTCTTATTGAACAAATGGCACGTGAAATATCGGTAGACCTTGACAAAATAGGCTATAACGGATTATGTGCTCCCGGTGTTAATTTGCAACGCAATGTGCGCTGTGGAAGAAATTTTGAATATTTTTCAGAAGACCCCTATCTTTCCGCACAAATGGCGACGGCTGTCATTAACGGCGTTCAAAACAACGCTGAAGGCACACCGTCAAAGCGTTACGCCGTATTAAAGCATTTTGCCTGCAATAATTCTGAAAAAGAACGTGTTACGGGTGATAGCGTTTTATCAGAACGCACCGCAAGAGAGCTTTATTTGCGTAGTTTTGAATATGTATTGCAAGAAACAACCCCTCTTTCAATAATGGCGGCGTACAACAAAATTAACGGTGTGTTTGCCGCGGCAAATCACGATTTGCTTGATGGAGTTTGTCGTTATGAGTGGGGTTATGACGGATGGATTATGACCGACTGGGATGTTCGCGCAAACGAATCAGAGTGTTTGTCGGCAGGGTGTGATACCTGTATGCCCGGACACTATAAATCTTTTGAAGAATTACAAAACGGCGGTCTTTCGCGCGCCGTAGCGCAACAACGCGTGGCAAACCTTATACAACACTTGTCTAAAACAAAACATTATTTTATAAAATAAGTTTTTATACTTCTTTTACTTTGAAAAGGGTAAGATAATATGAAATTTACACTTAACAATTACGAAGACCTAAAAACCAGAGTTGGCAATATGTCCGTCGAAAGTTTATTAAAAACCGTTTGCTGTCCCGATATGATACCCGCCAGTAATAAAGAATGTTATACCGAGTGCGTAGGACATTATCTTGCTTCCGGTGCTAAAGAAGATAATAAACGCTTGGCAGATAAAATATATTCCGAATTTAGCGAACGTTTAATAACTGCCGATTTTGAAAACGGCGCAGGCGCAGGCATAAAAGGTGCTACCCGTTTTCCCGAGATGATGGCATTTGGCGAGGTTGATGACACCAATCTAGCATATAAAATGGGTGAAATTTGCGCCGCCGAAGCAAGACCTCTTGGTTACACTTGGACTTTAGCGCCGTGCGTTGACCTTGCAATAAACAAACTTAACCCTATCGTTAATCTGCGTTGTCAGGGCGATGACGTTGAAAAGGCAATACGCATAGGTGGAGCGTATATGCGCGGATTGCAAGATAACGGTATTATCGCGACGCTTAAACATTTTCCCGGCGATGGCGTTGGATTTTACGACCAGCATTTAACTGTTGGTGAAAACACGCTGACAAAGAACGAGTGGGACAACACCTACGGCAAAATTTACAAGACGCTTATAAACGAAGGCGCTATGGCGGTTATGCCGGGTCATATTTCACTAGGCTCTTACGATGAAATTGACGAAAAAATGGATATGTATCCGCCTGCAACCTTGTCTAAAAATCTGCTTACATGTCTTTTAAAGAACCAACTCGGATTTGAGGGAATCATTGTGTCAGATGCGCTAAACATGGGCGGACACTGCGGTTATATAAACTTTTTTGACGGTTGTTGCCAATTTTTAGAATCGGGTGGCGATTGTTTGTTGTTTGTGCATCCTAGCGAAGAATTTTTGCAAGAAATGACTGCAAGGGTAGAAAATGGTTTGCTTTGTGTTGAAACACTTAAAAATCGCGCCTATCGTATGCTTTGCTTTGCAAGGCAATATCACGAAAATCTAAAACCTATTCCCGTAGTATCTTCTTATGATGCAAAAAAAGTGTCCGACGAGGTTGTAGAAAAAGCGTGTAAAATTATTCGCGACAGAAACAACATCGTTCCTTTTAATATAAAAAAGGACACAAAAATTTTGCACCTTGCAATACATAATAACTATCATAAAAACGATGTCGATAGCATAACAACCGAATTAAAAAAACTTGCCGACGCGGTCACGTTTATGGAAGACCCCGGCCCCGGTAAGATTTTAAGCGAAATAAAAAACGGCAACTATGATTTGGTGGTTTGTACTATAGGTTGTTGGCTGTCTTATGGCACAAACGCGATAAAACTTTATGGCCCGACGGCTCGTAATATGATGAATGGTTGGACCAAAATGGGCGTTCCCGTTGTTTTTGTAAACTATGGTAACCCGTGGCTTTCAGACGAATACAAGGCAACCATTGATACGCTTATTAACACCTATGGTTGCACCGACCATACTGCCGAAGCGGTTATAAAAACAATAATTAAAAAATAGCGCAAAAAAACACTGCTACAACAGTAGCAGTGTTTTAATTTCTTATTAGTCACAACATTCGTCTTTTTTTGGTGCTTTTTTTGGCTTTGGTGCTTCTTTTGTTACGTCACCTAAGCCTGTTGTTTCGCTAAATATAGCGTTGTTTGTTACGGTGTTTACCGCATCGGTAGGAATAATAAGCTTTGCGGCGGTGCCGTTTGACATATTTACAAGCGCTTCATACTTCTTGAGTTCAAGAACAGCGGCATCAACGCCTGCCTCTTTAAGTGCTGCAAGACCGTCAGCCTCCGCTTTTTTAGAAAGGTATATGGCTCTTGCTTCACCTTCGGCACGAGCGATACGTGCGTCGCGTTCACCTTCGGCTTCAAGAATCATAGCTTGCTTGTCACCTTCGGCGCGAGTAATGGCAGCTGCCTTGTGACCTTCTGCTTGTAAAAGCGTTTCACGGCGGTCGCGTTCAGCTTTCATTTGTTTTTCCATCGCGTTTTGAATTTCTGCAGGAGGAATAATGTTTTTAAGTTCAACGCGGCTTACCTTCATGCCCCATTGGTCAGTGGCCTCGTCAAGTATTTCAGCCATTTTTGTATTGATGATATCACGTGAAGTGAGAGTGCCGTCAAGTTCCATATCGCCAACGATGTTACGCAAAGTTGTAGCGGTCAGGTTTTCCAACGCTCTTATTGGGTTTACAACACCGTAGGTGTAAAGCTTTGCATCAAATATGCGGAAGAATACAACGGTATCTATCTGCATAGTAAC
>JAFPBM010000175.1 GCA_017424125.1 Clostridia bacterium
GAAAAACAGCGTGCCAAAAAAGCACGCCGAAAAAACAAAATTTTTCCGCCGTTTCCCGTATAAAATAGGGTATACTTACCCCTTGCATAGCGTAAAGACACCTCTGTTTTGCGGTTACCCGCAGTTTTTAATGCCTTTTTTCGACTGCCTAAAGCCGTGGAGCATCCGCCGAATGTTTCGATAAACTCCATCCTCGTCAACCGCTATGCCATACGGTCCCGGCGCTTTTTAACAAATATTCACAAAATGTTGACCAACAAAAATATTTTTAGCATATCATCTTGCAATGACATTATATGCTATTTTCTATATTTTGTCAATATTATTGATTTTAACGCCTTTTGGTGATAAAATTACATTGTTGCACATGCAAATAGCATTTTGCGGATTTTAGCATATATTTCCTCTGCGGATTCTATTGGCAAGGGATTTTTACCTTTTCCGATTTCCACCGTAAATGCGGGTCGGCGGAATTCCTTTTGGAACCAATCCTTAAAGCCGCCGCCCGAGGCGAGTCCCATCGGTACATCAAGGGCATAATCGCTCAGCCTTGCCATTTTTTCTGCCATAGGCTGCGCCGCATCCTTGCAATAGCCCTTATAATCCCAATATATTACCTCGCCTTGTGAGTGAAGCGCTATTGCATGGCTTATATGCGTGTTTCGGCAAAGCTCGCAAACAGCTCGGGTTTCACATTCGCTCTCGGGACGCTCTCCGCCGTATCGGGTGGGTGCAGGTCCGAATATACCGTGCGATTTCTCAAGTGCGCGCAAGTCTTCCCAATCGGCATTAAAATTATGATTTATGTCCACACCGCGAAAATTAGCGTTCCAATGTGTAAAATCGCCGCCGCAAAGCGAACGGATTTTAGCAGCGTTTTTTCCGCAAGCGGCAGCCTTATGAATAGAAATTTCAACACCGTCAGGATTTACGAGCGGTACAAAGATAATCCCTCGTGAAGTAAGTGACTGTGCAATGTTCACTCGGTCTACGACCGAGTTTTTACAAACAGCCTCGCACATATCCTCCATAAGATATAGTAACACATTTGTTGTTATGTATTCACTTCCGTGAAAGGCGGCGGTAAAAAGACTGTGACTTTTTCTGCCTCCCAACCGTAAGGCTACTATATCGCGTCCCGCGGCACTTCTGCCTATCGTAAACGGTACAAGAACGCCGTATCGCGCACAAAGACTGTCTACCGTGCGGCGGTATTGACAATAATCAAGAACTGTACTTTTTGCTATTCTTTCCATAAGCTCACCCATAAAATAATTGCTAATAATATATATATTAAAAGAGGTATCATTTAATGAATTTAAGAGAAAAACAACTTAAGGAAAATTATGTTTTCAAGGGAAAAATCATTAATGTGCGTCAGGATACGGCTTTGCTGCCGAACGGCGCTACTGCGTTTCGCGAGGTGATTGAGCATCCCGGCGGTGTTTGTGTTGCCGCACTCGACAGTGATAATAATTTACTTTTTGTAAAGCAGTTTCGGTATCCTTATATGGAGGAAACATTAGAGCTTCCTGCGGGCAAGCGTGACCGCGGTCGTAACGAGGACCCGCTTGAGTGCGGCAAGCGTGAACTTTTAGAGGAAACGGGCGCTATCTCCGATACGTTTTTACCGCTTGGCGAATTATACCCCACCCCCGGATACTGCGGTGAAATTATATGGATGTACTTTGCCAAGGATTTAAAGTTCAGCACACAACAGCTTGACGAAGATGAATTTTTAGATGTTATAAAAATCCCTCTCGAAAATGCGGTAGAAATGGTGCTTTCGGGTGAAATTAAGGACGCAAAAACCCAAACCGCAGTTTTAAAAGTAAAGCTTTTACGCGATAAGGGTGTAATATAATTGCTTGACAAATTTTTCTTTATGGTTATAATGGTTATATAA
>JAFPBM010000176.1 GCA_017424125.1 Clostridia bacterium
GACACCTTGATTAAAAGTCAAGTGCTCTGCCAACTGAGCTAATGAGTCAAATGGGGTGGATAATCGGATTCGAACCGATGGTCTCCAGTGCCACAAACTGGCGCTTTAACCAACTAAGCTATACCCACCATATGGCGCGCTGAAAGGGACTCGAACCCCCGACCCTCTGCTTAGAAGGCAGATGCTCTATCCAGCTGAGCTATCAGCGCATAAAAAATGCCCAAATACATTGGGCGTGTGGAGCGGGTGATGGGAATCGAACCCACACGACCAGCTTGGAAGGCTGGGATTCTAGCCATTGAACTACACCCGCACGGTGCTTTAACAGCGGGATATATTCTAACACATATCCCGCCATAAGTCAATACTTTTTGCGAAAGTTTTTTATTTTCTGTGATACGTATAGTAAACTATAATATCCATATTTTCGCTATCAATGGTATTAACGCCCGATATTGTAACACCTGCGCCGCTCAGTAAATCAAAATACGTTGCGTTTTCTGCCATACAACGAAACACGTCGGTTTCGCCACACATTACACGTATTTCGCCGTCAATCACTACCATTCTGCCCGTTTTTCCAAGAATTTCTTCTTTTATATTGCCGTCAGACAGACGAACTCGGCGGGTTACGTATTTTATTTCCCTACCGTCCATTTGTTTTAGCACAGAGTCTTCCTTTTTCTTCTTAAACCAAAGCATAAGTTTCCTCTTTTATTAAAACACCTTAATTTCTTTTTCGGCGGTGATTGTAATTTTTCTATCTTCTGCAACGTTGCCGTCTATCAAAAGTTCTACAATCTTATCCTCGATATTTTTTCTGATTTGACTGCGCAAATCTCTTGCGCCGTGTTTACCGCCGCCCGCAAGGTCACAAAGTTTTTTGCAAACCTTTTTATCGTAAACTACGCTTATATCTTTTTCACGCATTACGTCGGCTAGTTCATCAAGTAAAAGTGCGGCGATTTTCTCCATACTATCGGCAGAAAGCGGTGCGAAAGCCACGATTTCGTCTACGCGAGCAATAAACTCGGGTCTCAAAAACTCTTCGAGCGCTTTTAATGCCTTTTCTTTCGAAGCCTGTGCCTCGGTCATACCAAAGCCCATAAGGTTTTCGGTTTTATGGCTTCCCGCGTTTGAGGTCATAATTATAATTGTATTTTCGAAATTGACCTTTCTTCCCTGTGCGTCGGTTATTCTGCCGTCGTCAAGGATTTGTAAAAGCACGTTAAGCACGTCGGGATGTGCTTTTTCAATCTCGTCAAAGAGAATAACGGAATAAGGCTTTCTGCGGACCTTTTCGGTAAGTTGACCTGCCTCGTCATATCCGACGTACCCCGGAGGCGCTCCGATAATTCTCGAAACGGCGTGTTTTTCCATAAACTCCGACATATCAAGTCTTATGAGCGTTTCAGGTGTATTAAAGAGTTGTTCTGAAAGCACCTTTGCGAGTTCTGTTTTTCCAACGCCTGTGGGGCCTACAAATATAAATGATGCCGGACGGCGATGTGACGAGGTTTGAATACGAGAACGCTTGACCGCCTTGGTGACAAGTGAAACCGCCTCGTCCTGTCCGATTATGCGAGTTAAGATATCCTTTTCAAGATGTCTTAATTTTTCAAAATCAGTTTCCTCTACTTTGGATGCGGGAATTCCCGTCCAAAGTTCGATAACCTTTGCCAAATCAGAATCTGTTACGGTGTTATCCGCCGCTTGTGTGCAAAGTTCGTCCGACTGTGACTGATACTTTGCGAGTTCAGATTTTAGCGCTGCAAGGCGCTCGTAATCGGGCGTGTCAACGTCGGCTTCGATTTTTTCTTTTTCCTGACTGAGTTCTGCAATCTTTTTATTTGTCAGATAAAGTTCGTCGATTGCCTTGTTTCTAAGGCTTGCACAAGCACAAGACTCGTCCAACAAGTCAATAGCCTTATCGGGCAAGAAACGGTCCGTTATATAACGTTCAGAAAGATATACCGCTTTTTCAATAATAAGGTCGGGGATTTTTACGCTATGATATCCCTCATAATATCCCTTTATTCCACGGAGCATCTGCTCGGTATCCAATACCGACGGTTCATCAACCACGACAGGTTGGAAACGTCTTTCAAGCGCGGCGTCTTTTTCAATATATTTTCTGTACTCAGTAAAAGTTGTAGCACCGATTACTTGAATTTCTCCTCTTGAAAGTGCGGGTTTAAGGATATTACCCGCGCCCATTGAACCTTCGGAGTCGCCCGCGCTAACGAGATTGTGCACCTCATCAATAAAGAGGATTATATTACCCTGAGCCTTAACTTCTTCAATAAGACCTTTTATGCGGCTTTCAAACTGACCTCTGAACTGTGTTCCTGCAACGAGGCCTGTAAGGTCAAGCATATGAATTTCTTTATCGAGCAGACGCGCAGGTGCATCGCCTTTTGCGATTTTGAGTGCCAATCCCTCGGCGATTGCGGTTTTACCAACACCCGGTTCACCTATAAGGCAAGGATTGTTTTTAGTACGGCGTGAAAGAATTTGTATCGTTCTATACAGTTCCTCTTCCCTACCTATTATATTATCTAATTTGCCTGTGCGTGCGCGTTCAGACAAATTGGTGCAATACTGGTCGATAAATCTGCGGCGTTTTTCTTTTTTAGGGGCTTTTTTATC
>JAFPBM010000177.1 GCA_017424125.1 Clostridia bacterium
AGCGCGTAAAGACCGTTTCGTACTTGTAAGTATGGCGGCAGGTGTTGCTTGTGAAAAAATCGCATCAACTTTAGGTGCTAACTATCCCATAATACGCATAATGCCCAACACGCCCGTAGCGGTTGGCGGCGGTATGATTTTATATACACTCTATGGTGCAACCAAAGAGGACGAAGAAAAATTTCTTTCCTTTATGGCGGCGGCAGGCAGATTTGACAGTTTGCCTGAAAAACTGATTGACGCCGGCAGTGCACTTTCGGGTTGCGGGCCTGCATTTGTTTGCCAGTTTATAGAGGCGCTGTCAGATGGCGCGGTATCGGCGGGACTTCCGCGTGATAAGGCTTTGCTTTACGCGGCGGCAACGCTTGAGGGTACGGCTCGTCTTATGCTCGAAACGGGCAAACACCCCGCAGAACTTAAAGATTCGGTTTGCAGTCCCGGCGGCAGTACGATACAGGGTGTTCGCCGACTTGAACAGGGCGCATTCCGTGGCGACGTAATAGACGCGGTTATGGCCGCATATCAAAGAACAAAGGAACTTGGAAAATGAGAATTGTTGTAAAGGTTGGCACCTCAACTTTAGCCCACTCGACAGGACATCTTAATATCCGCAGGGTAGAGGAACTTTGCAGAGTGCTTAGTGACCTCAAAAACGCAGGACATCAGGTTGTGCTCGTATCATCGGGCGCAATCGGAATGGGCGTTGGCAAATTAGGGCTTAAAACCCGCCCCACCGATATGCCGGGCAAACAGGCTGCGGCGGCGGTTGGCCAATGCGAACTTATGTATACGTATGATAAACTTTTCGGCGAGTACAACCACACCGTAGCACAGGTTTTGCTTACGGGAGAGGACGTTGAAAATCCCGAACGCCGACTTAACGCCACAAACACGCTTTCGCGCCTTTTGGAACTCGGCGCATTGCCCGTTATTAACGAAAACGATACCGTCGCAACACACGAAATTGCGGTTGGTGATAACGATACTCTCTCGGCAATCGTGGCAGAGTGCGTGTCGGCAGACCTTTTAGTACTTCTTACTGATATAGACGGTCTTTATACCGCAGACCCGCATAAAGATAAAAATGCTAAACTCATTTCGCGCGTTGAGGGTGTAACAGATGAAATTTTAGCACTTGCAGGTGGCGCGGGAAGCAGCCTCGGCACAGGCGGAATGGCAACCAAACTCCGCGCGGCACAGATGGCTAATGCCGCGGGAATTGATATGGTAATCGCGAACGGCGATGCACCTGAAGTCCTTTATGACATAATAGACGGCAAAGCGGTCGGCACAAGATTTTTGGCAGAAAAATAGGTGGTTTTATGACAACAAGGGAACTGCTGATAGCGGCGCAAAGTGCGAAAACAACGCTTGCACCCGCGGGGACAGATACAAAAAATAACGCTCTGCTTTATATGGCAGACGCGCTCATAGAAAATACGGATAACATTATGGCGGCGAATAAACAAGATGCCGATGCCGCAAGAGGCAGAATAAGTGATTCATTACTCGATAGACTTTTATTGTCACCCGAGAGAATCAAGGGTATGGCGGACGGAATACGCGAGGTTGTGGCACTCCCCGACCCTGTCGGCAAGGTGCTTAAAAGGGTAGAGCGCCCCAACGGCATAGTAATCGAGCGCACAGCCGTACCTATGGGTGTTATGGCGATAATCTACGAAAGCCGACCGAACGTTACAAGCGATGCGGCGGCACTTTCTATAAAGAGTGGTAACGTCTGCGTTTTGCGTAGCGGACGGGACGCGTGGCAGAGCGCAAATGCCATAGTGTTGGCACTTCGCAAAGGTTTAATAAAGGCGGGACTACCGCAGGAGTGTGTCACGCTTATAGAGGATACGTCGAGAGAAAGCAGCCGCGAACTTATGACGGCGAACGGACTTGTCGATTTGCTTGTTCCGCGCGGCGGCGCGGGACTTATAAAGGCGTGTGTGGAGAATGCGACTGTGCCTTGCATACAAACGGGAACGGGCATTTGCCATATCTACGTTGATGCGGCGGCAGATTTGGACAAGGCTCTTTCAATATTGGTAAACGCCAAAACAAGCCGTCCCGGTGTTTGTAATGCGGCAGAATGCTGCCTCGTTCACAGATGCGTGGCAGAAAAATTCTTGCCTTCTATGAAAAAAGCGCTCGTAGAAGACCGAAAAGAAAATCCTGTAGAACTTCGCCTTTGTGAAGAAAGTGCAAAAATAATAGACGGTACGTTGGCGAGCAAAGACGATTTTGATACCGAATTTTTGGATTATATCTTGGCGGTAAAAATCGTTGATAGCGTACAGGATGCGGTGTCACATATAGCCGCACATTCAACGGGCCATAGCGAAGCCATAATAACCGAAGATGCGTCTGCGGCAAATGCGTTCACCGCGGCGGTTGACAGCGCGGCAGTTTACGTCAACGCTTCAACCCGATTTACAGACGGCGGCGAGTTCGGCCTTGGTTGCGAACTCGGAATTTCAACACAGCGTTTGCACGCGCGCGGACCGATGGGACTTTGTGAACTTTGCACATATAAATACATAATCCGCGGAAACGGACAGATAAGATAAAATAAAAAAGGCTCGTGAGAGCCTTTTTTATTTTATCGCCTTTTTAAGCGTTTCTGCTATAGGTAACATATCTTCCGCTTTAAGTTTACATATACGTCGGTCGTAGGTTAAAATGCCGTTAATTTCATCTTCAACGTCGGACACTTGTGTGTAAATAGCACCGCAAAGTCCGTACGGTACGGCGGGAATAACCTCGTTTTCGTATAGTTTTTTGATAGCGGATTGCAATTGGTCGAGATTTTTATAAGTGCTATAACCGTATGCTTTTTCAGTATTGAAAATATGCCCTTCTACCGCGTGGGCGTAACCTCCGAATTCGGATACGAGCACAGGCTTTTTCTGCGGTTTAACACGTAGTTTTTTGAAATAAACGTGGGGACTTATAATATCACTTTCTTTACAGAAAAACCAACCTGACGCGGTGTCGATTATGCGACTGCTATCGAGCGATGATAAGTGGCGGTACATATCTTCGCCTTTGAACTGTCCCCAACCCTCGTTAAATATGGTCCAAAGACAGATAGACGGGTGGTTGTAAAGCGTTTTTACTGTTTTCTCCATAGTGTCTATAAACGCTTTTCGCATTTTTTTAGATTTATGGCAAATTCCAAAACGTCTGCGTCCGCCAAATACTGTCGGCAAAGCGGTGTCGCGCAAAAATGAGTATTTACCGCAATTAACCATATCCTGAAAAACAATCATAC
>JAFPBM010000178.1 GCA_017424125.1 Clostridia bacterium
AAAGTCCCTCGTCAAGAAGCTTTGTAATAACGGTACGCTTGATATGAAGAGATCTTGCGGAAATGTCCATCATACGGTCAAGTCTCTTATAGAAGTCTGCCTCATCTGCCGCAAGATATGCGATTCTCGGCATATTGATGGTAACAACGCCGACAGAACCTGTGCTTTCACCGCTACCGAAGAAGCCGCCCGACTTCTTGCGAAGTTCACGCAAGTCAAGACGTAAACGACAACACATGCTTCGTACATCGCTGGGTTCCATATCACTGTTGATATAGTTTGAGAAGTACGGTGTGCCGTATTTTGCGGTCATCTCGAAGAGAAGTTTGTTGTTCTCGGTTTCAGACCAATCGAAATCTCTTGTGATTGAATAGGTCGGAATCGGATACTGGAATCCGCGGCCGTTGGCATCGCCTTCAATCATAATCTCGATAAACGCTCTGTTTATCATATCCATTTCGGCTTTACAGTCTTTATACTTAAAGTCCATTTCCTTGCCGCCAACGATAGCATTAAGTTCAGCAAGGTCAGCAGGAACGGTCCAGTCAAGAGTGATGTTGGAGAACGGTGCCTGTGTACCCCATCTGCTTGGTGTATTTACACCATAGATAAAGCTTTCAATGCAGTGCTTAACTTCTTTATAGGAAAGGTTGTCTGTCTTAACAAAAGGAGCGAGATATGTATCAAAACTGGAAAATGCCTGAGCGCCTGCCCATTCATTCTGCATAATACCAAGGAAGTTTACCATCTGATTGCAGAGTGTTGCCAAGTGGCTTGCGGGAGCAGAAGTAATCTTACCCGAAACACCGCCGAGACCTTCTTGGATTAACTGCTTAAGCGACCAACCTGCGCAATAACCTGTGAGCATTGAAAGGTCATGCAGATGCAAATCGCCGTTTCTGTGTGCTTCGGCAATTTCCTCATCATAAATTTCAGAAAGCCAATAGTTTGCAGTAATGGCACCCGAGTTGCTGAGAATAAGTCCGCCAACCGAATAGGTAACGGTGGAGTTTTCCTTAACACGCCAGTCGGTGATATTAACGTAACTGTTAACAATATCCTTGTAATCAAGGAAGGTGCTCTTAATATTTCTGATTTTCTCACGCTGTTTACGATAAAGGATGTATGCCTTTGCTACGTCGTCATAGCCCGATTTGATAAGTACGGTTTCTACGCTGTCCTGAATTTTTTCAACAGCAATCTTGCCGTCCTTAATCTGCGGCTCGTAATCTGCGGTAACTTTAAGCGCCAAAAAGTCAATAATATCTCTATTGTACTCGCGCTCACATGCGTCAAACGCTTTTTCAATCGCCTTTGCGATTTTGGAAATGTCAAACTCTACGGTCGCGCCGTCACGTTTGATAACTTCGTACATGATTCTTCCCCCTAAAAAATAAAATATTCGTGCTTGAACATAGTACCATATAATGAGTACTATGTCAAGCACAAATACTATATCTTGTATTTATACTCCACGCAATTCTACCTTTTCTACAAATTGCGACAAATCCTCTTGTACTTGTTTCATAAATGCCTTATCGGGTGCCGAAAGCCCCTCTCCGATAAGGTCGCCCGAGTCTACAAACGCCTGTAAAAAATAGCGTTTTGCGCCCTTTATCCACTCACCCGCAGAAAGCAAGGATTCTTTTGTGTGCAGTTCTTTTACTACGGTTGTGCGGAATTCGTAATCCACACGGTTTTGGAGTAAAAGGTTTTTCGATTTTTCAACCGGCGCCAACCCGACTTCTCTGAAACCGCAGGTTTTGGCATATTCGGTGGGTGAATTTTTTATATCCATTGCAACGTAATCAAGCAGTCCCTCGTTTATAAGTCTTTCGAGTTTTTCGGGATAAAAGCCGTTGGTATCAAGTTTAACAGCAAAACCCGCATCTTTGATTTTTCTTATAAAATCTTCTATATCGGGTTGCAGTAGCGGTTCGCCACCGGTTATACAAACGCCGTCCAAGAGCCCCTTGCGCTTATATATATATGTAAGGATTTCGTTTTCGTCCATTTCGTCTTCTTCTGCTTTGTGTGTTACAAGACGGGCGTTATGACAAAACGGGCAACGCAAATTGCAACCGCTTGTAAAAACGGTACAAGCAACTTTCCCCGGGAAATCGAGCACTGTCATTTTTTGGAATCCGCTGATTTTCATATCTTCACCTCAAAATCTTCTTCCCACATATTGTATCACACTTAGCGCGTTTTCTCAATTGATTTATATTGACAAATGTTGCATTTTTTTATAAAATTTAAGTAGAATATAAACAGGAGGTATTATTTATGTGGTTAATTATTTTTGCCGTGGTGGTTCTTATCATTTTCGCAAACGTGCGAATCGTTCCACAGGCAACCGAATTTGTTATTGAGATTTTAGGTAAATACCGCACCACTTGGGGCGCAGGTATCCACGTTAAAATCCCGCTTATTGAGCGTGTTGCGAAACGCATTACGTTAAAGGAACAGGTTATCGACTCTCCCCCGCAACCCGTTATCACCAAAGACAACGTTACAATGCAGATTGACACCGTTGTTTTCTTCCGCATTTTTGATGCAAAACTTTACGCTTACGGAGTTGTTAACCCCATCAACGCGCTTGAAAATCTTACGGCTACTACCCTTCGTAACATCGTAGGTGAACTTGAACTTGACAGCACTCTGACCTCGCGCGACACAATAAACGGCAAAATGACCGCCATTTTGGACGACGCGACTGACCAGTGGGGCATCAAGGTTACACGTGTTGAACTTAAAAACATTATTCCGCCCAAGGAAATCCAACAGGCAATGGAAAAACAAATGAAGGCTGAACGCGACCGCCGCGAAACTCTCTTGCAGGCAGAGGGACACAAAGCCGCCGCTATCACCCGTGCAGAAGGTGACAAACAGGCGCTCATTTTAGCCGCAGAGGGTGAACGCGACGCAAGAATTGCACGTGCAGAGGGTGAAGCGCAGGCGCTTCTCCTTGCCAAAAAGGCAGAGGCGGACGGTATCCGCGCTATAATCGAGGCAAAACCCGACGCCGCCGTTTTGGAACTCAAACGTTATGAGGCGCTTGTTAAAATGGCGGACGGTCAGGCGGCAAAAATTATTGTCCCGACCGACGTTGTTGAGGCAACCAAAAAGGACGTTATGTTCAGCGAGGCAACGGGACTGGGTGACGCCACAGACCAAGGTGTTCCCGAAAAGGCTCCCGCCAAAAAGCCCGACCCGTGTTGTAAAGAATAAGACACAAACCCCGCAGAAACAGTCTGTGGGGTTTTGTTTTTACATTTTACTTGATATAAACGCAAAACGCATATATAATATATAATATGTATAGCGTAAAGAAAGGAGAGGTTTCGTGGGTAAACTTAAAAAGACCTCGTTTTTAGAGGGTGCGTTTATTGCCACTGCTTGTATATTCATAAGCAAGGCACTTGGAATTTTATACGTTATTCCGTTCAAAGAAATCGTCGGCGATGCGGGTGGCGCACTTTATTCATACGCCTATAATATTTATAACGTTTTCCTCTCCATCTCAAGCGTGGGTATACCGTTTGCGATTTCTGCGCTTATAAGTAAGTATGGCGCACTGGGACAAACGGAAAAGAAAATCCGCCTTTACAACATTGCAACGCGGATTATATCGGGATTTTCCATACTCTCTTTTTTAATTTGTTTTATCTTCTCAAAACCTCTTGCAAAACTGATTATTGGCGATATTGAGGGCGGCAACACGATGACAGACGTTGTGTTTGTTATCCGCGCTATCTCGTTTACGTTGCTCATAGTCCCTCTGCTTTCCATAAAACGCGGATTTTTACAGGGCAACAAATTTGTAGGTCAACCGTCCATAAGTCAGGTTGTTGAACAACTCGTCCGCGTCGGCATAATCCTTGTGGGCAGTTTCCTTTGCGTAAACGTTTTCCATCTGCCCGTCAAATACGCCGTTGCCGTTTCCTGTGTTGCGGCGGGTTTTGGCGGTCTTGTATCCTTTATTTATCTTACCCGCACGGTACACAAAAACCGCGAAGAACTTGGTCTTTCAACCCTTGTTACCAAGGATAGAGAACTTGATATATTAGTAACGCGCGAACTAATATTATACGCGGTACCGTTTGTGGTTATAAACCTTGCAAACACCCTTTATTCCACAACCGATATGCTCTTGGTGCTAAACACTCTGCCCCGTCTTGATTTTACAGGCGCCGAGACCGAGTTTATAAGCAGCGTTTTCACAACCTGGGGCACAAAATACAGTGCTATTGTGGCCGCCGTTGCAACGGGACTTATCGTTAGTCTTATTCCCCACATTGTATCCGACTACACAAAGGGCGACCGCGACGCCGTCAACAGCAACTTTAACAAATGCTTAAAGATTATCCTTTTTGTGATTTTGCCGCTTGCGCTTTTCATCAGCATTATGGCGGAAAGTTTTTGGACGGTATTTTATGCAAGAAATCAAACGGGTATAAACATTATCCGCTTCACCATTATTGTAAAAGTGCTTGACTGTCTTTATATCATTGTAAACTCGCTTTTGCAGA
>JAFPBM010000179.1 GCA_017424125.1 Clostridia bacterium
AGTGCGCCTTTATGAAAAAGAAAATCCCGAATGTGACCACAGTCTTGGCATACTTGTGATTTCGCGTCTGTTGTTGTTAACCTTGATTGATAATGCGGCGGCGGAAAGCAAACGCGTACTCTCGCGTGACGTTATTATGCCGAATGTAGATAATCTCGTGATAAAAGGTTATGAGTTTAAAGGGTTTTCAGCAATAATGGATAGCGCACGCACCTACGTTAATGCCAGTACACAGTTATTAAGCGGCGAGGTGCGCAAGGATTTATTTAATGAAGAACGCCCGATTTATACAAAAATAAAAGACGCAATGCCAACGCGTTACGGCATAGCATCATCGGTTGGAAACTCTCTTATAGCCGACGGCTGCATTATTGAGGGCACCGTTAAGAATTCTATTCTTTTCAGGGGTGTACACGTTGAAAAAGGCGCCGTTGTAGAAAACGCTATCATAATGCAAGGAAGCACCGTGGGCGCAGGTGCCGAACTTAAGTACGTTACGATAGATAAGGCGGCAAGTATAGGAAGAGGACGTACGCTTTGCGGCGCACCGTCTTATTACGTATTTATAAAGAAAGGTTCGAGTGTATAATGAAGGTGCTTTTCGCCTCAAGTGAGGCATATCCATTTGCTATGTCGGGCGGTCTTGCCGACGTTGCGGGGGCGCTGCCCAAAGCCTTGCGAAAAAGAATGGTGGGTTGCAGAGTTGTAATGCCGCTTTATGCAACCATACCGCAAGAGTTGCGTGAGAATATGAAATTTATAACCCACATAACCGTACCTGTTGCGTGGCGCCGACAGTATTGCGGTATTTTTGAAGCCAATGTAGACAACGTGAAATATTATCTATTGGATAACGAATATTATTTTAAGCGTGACTCGCTTTACGGATATTATGATGATATTGAGCGCTTTGCGTTTTTTTCACGCGCCGTGCTCGAAATTTTACCGCATATAAATTATAAACCCGATATAATTCACTGTAACGATTGGCAAACGGCATTAACTCCCGTTTATCTCGATAGATTTTACGTCCACGATTTGTTTTATCACGACATCAAAACTGTACTGACGATACACAATATTCAGTATCAGGGCAAATGCGGCACCGAGGTTTTTGAGGACTTATTAGGACTTTCAGGTGATGATTGCCGCGTTGTGGAATATGACGGCTGTATTAATCTGCTTAAAGGCGGTATCGAGTGTGCCGACCGCATTACAACCGTATCACCCACCTACGCGAAAGAGATTTTGACAAGTTATTACGCACACGGACTTGACGGAATTTTAAGGGCACGGGAATTTAAACTTACGGGTATTATAAACGGTATTGATACCGACGTTTACAATCCCGAAACCGATAGTCTTATATATGAAAACTTTAATATAAATTCTATAGAGAAAAAGGCGGTAAACAAACAAAAACTGCAAGAGCGTATAGGGTTGCCCGTTCGCCCCGACGTGCCGCTTTTTTCTATGGTAACACGTCTTGTAGGACATAAGGGGCTCGACCTTGTAAAATGTGTTTTTGAAGAACTGCTAAGAGCCGACTTACAGTTTTGCATTTTGGGCAGCGGAGAACAGGAGTTTGAAAATTTCTTTTATGAAATGGCGAGAAGATATCCGCAAAAGGTGGCGTTTATACAAGGGTTTATGCCCGAACTTGCGCATAAAATCTATGCGGGTGCCGATTTCTTTTTAATGCCGTCTAAAAGCGAGCCGTGCGGACTATCGCAACTTTTGGCTCTGCGCTACGGAACGGTACCTATTGTGCGTGAAACGGGCGGCCTTAACGATACCATTAAGGATAGCGGTGATAATATAGGTAACGGATTCACCTTTAAAAACTACAACGCTCACGAAATGCAACACGCCGTTTGGAGAGCGGTGGGTAGTTATATGGACGAAGACGGGTTTAATATTCTCCGTAAACGCGCAATGGAATGTGACAATGGTTGGGGCAATTCCGCAAACGAGTATATAAGGCTTTATAAAAGTGTAGATAGACAAAATTAGTAATATATGTTAAAATACCTGTATAAAATTATACAGGTATTTTTTTGAGGTGATTATATGTTGGAAATCTTGAAAGCGGTGCTTCTTGGTATTGTAGAGGGTATAACCGAATGGCTACCCATAAGCAGTACGGGACATATGGTTTTGCTTGATGAGTTTGTAACGCTTAAAACCACCGATGCATTTAAGGAATTTTTCTTTGTTGTAATTCAACTTGGTGCAATTTTGGCGGTTGTACTGCTCTATTTCAGCAAAATATGGCCCTTCCATTTAAAGAAAAACGCTATCGAGCATTTTAAAGCGGAAAACGGCAAACTGTCAGCATTCAAAAGATTTTGCAACAACTACGTGTACGTAGATAAATTTGTTTTGTGGTTTAAGATACTCGTTGCAAGTATCCCCGCCGCAATTTTGGGGCTTTTGTTTGACGACCAGATAGATGCAATGTTGACGGGCGATGCCCGCGCTTACGTTGTATCGGCAACACTTATAATCTACGGCGTGTTGTTTATAATGATTGAAAGAATGAAAAAACGCGAAACGATATTGAGCACAGACGATATATCGTATAAAACGGCGTTTTTAATCGGTCTTATGCAATGTTTGGCGCTAATTCCGGGCACCTCGCGCAGCGGCACCACAATCTTGGGCGCAATGTTACTTGCCTGTGGCAGAACCGCGGCGGCAGAGTTTTCTTTCTTCCTCTCTATCCCTGCAATGGCGGGTGGCAGCGGAATTAAACTTTTGAAATATTTGGGCGACGGCAACACGTTTTCTCAAGACCAACTTGTAATTTTAGCGGTTGGAACGTTTGTGGCATTCGTCGTTTCGGTTTTGGCAATCAAGTTCCTTATAGGTTATATCCGCCGTCACGATTTCAAAGCGTTCGGATATTACAGAATAGTTTTAGGTATAGCAGTCTTACTTTACTTTGCATTAGCATAACAAAAACGGAACCCCGCAGGGTTCCGTTTTTTACTTCATAATAGCCTGTACACCGCTTATAAAATCGCCGACGGCGCGCGCCGCCTTGGCAGAGCCTTTGCTCAAATTGCGGCGGTTATCGTACATCGCCTTGCCAATTGTTGCAACAATTGCGCCTGCCGCCATTCCTGCGGCAACGCCCTTGGCTACCGACATAACGTTTTTGCTCATATAAATCCCTCTTTCAAAGTTTATATGAGTAGTGTGCCCAAAAGTTTAAAAACTATTCTCTGTAATCTATGGGCATTGTTGCGGCGGCGTTAAGGTCGGCACCCGCCACGTTGCCGCGCTCAATTTCAAAAGCCGCCTGAACGCCCACCATAGCGGCGTTGTCACCGCAGTATTTAAGGGGAGGACAATAGAATGAAAGACCGCGTGATTTAACTTCCGCCTCAAGCCTTTCTCGCAGTTCGCTGTTGGCAGAAACGCCACCCGCAAGTACAATAGTATGCGCGTCACATTCTTCCGCGGCGGCTAAAGTTTTGTTTATTAACATATCGCAAACCTTTTTACGTACAGTTGCCGCAAGAACGGGCACGTCAATAGTTTCACCCTTTTGTTCTGCGTTGTGCACAAGGTTTATAACGGCGGTTTTAAGCCCCGAAAAAGAAAAATCATACGGGCAACCGTCAATAGACGGGGTGGGAAGTTTATATTTTTGCTCATCCGCTACCGAGGCAATCTTGTCAAGATTTACGCCGCCGGGGTAGGAAAGCCCCATAGTACGTGCAGCCTTGTCAAAACATTCGCCTGCAGCATCGTCACGTGTGCGTCCGATAACGCGGAAACGAGTATAATCTTCAACCATAACAACGTGTGTGTTACCGCCCGATACCATAAGACACAAAAACGGCGGTTTCAGTTCGGTATCTATGTAGTTGGCGGCAATGTGCGAACGCAGATGGTGAACGGGGATAAGCGGAATGTTTAAGGATAGCGCAAGTCCCTTTGC
>JAFPBM010000180.1 GCA_017424125.1 Clostridia bacterium
AACCGACGAGGAAATTGAGGCAAAGAAAAAACTCATTTTGGAAGAGTTTGACACACCCGACCCCAAAAGCGACCCTGTTACAAGAAAACTTACAGAAGAGGATTTAACCCGTGCCGCCAAGGGCGCTGCTGCGCTTGACCGCCTTGTTGAAACCTATAATCTTACAGGACTTGCATATTTTTACGAAGGACTTGAAGATACAATTCAGCGCGAAGTTGCAACGTCGTTTATCGTCGGCAACTCAATACTTAACGCGCAGGGCACGCCAATGTGCGGCGAATTTGATATAAAGACCTGTGTTGCAATGCTTATAATGGACCGCCTTGGTATTGGCGGTAGTTTTGCAGAGTTCCATCCCTTTGATTTTTCAGAAGATTTTATACTCGTCGGTCACGACGGACCGCACCATATCGCAATAGCCGACGGCAAACCTATTTTGCGTAGTTTAACAAAATTCCACGGCAAAAAGGGAAGCGGCGCATCGGTTGAATTCAAGATTAAAGAGGGCCCCATTACAATGCTTGGCATAACCCAAACTGCAGACGGCAGATTCAAGTTTGTTATAGGCGAGGGCGAGTCTAAAAAAGGCCCAATCCCACCAACAGGCAACACCAACACTCGCGGATTCTTTGCGCCTGATACCAAAACCTTTATCAAAAAGTGGGTTATGGAAGGACCGACACATCACTATGCGCTCGGTGTTGGACATCACGCAAAAACCATTAAGAAAATTGCCGATGTTCTGGGCATTGAAAGCGTAATTGTTGGGGAATAAAATATGTGGAAAACTGTAACTCTTGAATTAAGTCTGAAACCTTTCAAAAAGACCGATGACGACAGCATAAGGCAGGTTGCAAAAAAGGTTTTCACGCAGTGGCGTCCGCTTATTAAGGACAGAGAAACCGTATCTATAATGCTTTGGACGTCGGACGGAAGTGAAATTCTTGACTATAACGGCAAAATGGACGATACGTTTGATTGGTGCAGATATATGGGCACCGCAAACTCTGAATTTTTGAAAGAGGGCGAAAACCCCGAAACCAACATACACGACTGTACGCATCTGTATATGGAAAACCCGCCCGTAATGACCTATGATATATTAAAGAGAATTGTCAGTATATTGAAAGAGGAAGGCAAAAAAGCCTTCCCGAATTCTAAAATTTTGGTGGGCGAAACCTTTGACTTAGGACCAGAATTTGCGCGTTCGGATTTTAAATACCGACGTCACCGCGAAGTATGTTCGGGTGCCGTGCTTGATAAGTGCGGTTTTCTTGATTGCACCGAAAAATTAAAGGGTGATAACCGTCCTTACGCCGCGTACGAGAACGGCATACCCGACGGCACGCCAATTGCCACATTCCTTGGCAAACAGGCGAAAATCTTCCTTGCCGATATGGGATTTGACTATCTGTGGCTTTCAAACGGAATGGGATTTAGCGCAAACCCTTGGGACCTTGACGGCAAGATTTTCGACGGCAAAGGTTTTCATAGCGAAAAACTTGAAAACGTCACAAAACTTGTGTTTGATTTTTGGCGCCTTTTCAAAGAGGCGTGTCCCGACGTGCCGATTTACGTTCGCGGCACCAACAACTCTGCGGGAATAGACTACGCAACCGACGGCGTTCCGCTATCAAAAATTTATGACGGTAGTTTTTTCGAAACAGCACCGCCAAACTCACCTTGGGCGGCAATAAATGAAGATTTCGGTCTTGAACTTATGGGACATTTGACGCGTATTTGCGAAATGCCTAAAGACCGTTTTATGTTCCGTTATTATCTGCATGACCCGTGGTGGGTAAATTCCCCTTGGTACGACCGCTACGGACAGGAGCCGCACGATATATATCTTCCAATGTCGCTTTCCCGAATTGATGAAAACGGCAACGTGCAAACTGCGGAAGATTTTAATATTTTAAGCATTGATAACACCTTTGGCGAATTGCCGGACAATTGTGTGAACGAAACAGTACCGCATTTTCTCAAGGCTGAAAAGAACGCCGCAGACGATATATCTCCGCTTGTTTGGGTTTATCCGCTTTCTGAGTTTACAAGTGCCAAAACAAATGATGCGCTCGAAGAAATGTATAACGGTGATATGTTTATCCGCAACGCCATAAACGGCGGTTTCCCGCTGAACTGTGTTGTGTCAACCGATAATTTCTTGAAAACGCCCCTTTCGGTTTACAAGAAAAGCGCTCTGCTTTGTCCGCTTTTTGCAAGGGAAGAGGTCTTTGCAAAGTTAAAAGATTTTGAAAATAAGGGCGGTAAGGTGATTTATTACGGAAGTCCCGTTTTTGCCGAAAAGTACGGCGTTACGGATTTTGTTAATTACCACGACACAACTCCCAATTTACTGTTAACCGCACTTTGCAAAACGGGTTACAGTATAAAGCATAATCGCAAGACGGATAAAAAGATTGTAATGACCTTGTCTCCTTATGATAATGCTCTGTGGCTTGCCGTTTATAACGGAAACATGCAGACCGAAACAGAACTTGAGTTTCCGCTTGGCGCACCGATTTTCACAAATACCGATACAGAGATAAGAAACGGCAAATCGGTTTACCGCTTTGCAAGAAGCGAGTATAGGGAGTGCCGCGTATTCATAAAACAAAATTCAGGACTTGTAGAACTTAAAGAACTTGCCCCCGTAAGCGCGGTATACCACCGCAAATTACTCTTAACAGGACTTGAAAACGCTACGGTTTATATCTTCCCTGAAAATACTAAGGATAAAACCTTAGCGGTGTCACACATAGGTCACTTTGCCGATGCAACGCCCGTACACGATACATCTTTCAAAAGGGTAGAAGACGAAAAATACGGCGTCATCTACAAAGCCGAAAATATTTCAGGCGACAGACATATACTTTTGCCTTATAAAAAATAAAAAAAGCAGTCGAAAGACTGCTTTTTTATTGTTTTACGGAATTTTTATACTGCGTTGGCGTAAAGTTTGTTACCTTTTTGAAAACGCGCGAGAAATAGTGTGGATTATCAAACATAAGCAAATCGGAAATCTCCGTAAATGTGTACCGCTTTTGTCTTATAAGTTTTTTTGCCTCTTTTACTTTAAGCGTGGTGATATATTCGGACATAGTATAACCCGTTGCGGTTTTGAAAATTTTGGAAAGATAGGTTCGTGAATAACTCATTTTTTCACATATATCAGCGCAGGTTATAACCGAGTACAGGTTGTTTTCAATAATTTCAATCATTTCGGCAACAAGGTGATTTTCCATACTCTCTTTATCGGGGAAAACACCCGAATTTTTTTTGGTTGCTTTCTTCGCGCATGAGCATAATAAGAAATTCTTCCAAATGAATTCTTATAAGTTGTTGGCTTCCAATAGGCATACTTTCGCGCGGTTTAAGTGTAATTTCGCCAAGCGGCATAGGCACAAAAGCATTGGCACTTTCAGCAATCATACCGGATATGTATTTGCGAAGCGAAGAGGGAACGGTGGCAATCTTTTTGCGGAAGAATGACATAGCCGCGGAAGAACAAACAAAAGCCGTTATAAAAACGTTTGCCGCGGATACACCGTCAGCATTTACGGTGTGAAATTCTAAGGGCTTATGGAAAGCAATCTGCCCTTCACGCAAGGGGAATGTTTCCTTACCAGCAGTGATTTGCACACAACCTTTGTCAACGTATACCATTTCCCAAAAATCGTGGCTCTCACCGGGGAAGGTAAAGTCCTTATCAAATTCATTGTAATGAATAGAAACAATGCGGTTTATGCTTATAAGATTATTAAGTTTGTGCTTTATAAAATTTGATTTCATAAAATACCACCTGTTTGCAAAAGTGTACTATTGTCGCAAAAAAATACATTCCAAACGGAACGGGGTTATTGTAACATATAATTATAGATTTTGCAAGGAGGTAATTATAATGAAAAAAGGTATTAGTATTTGGTCTTTTGCCGAAACAGATTTGGATAAAATTTTTGCTTTGGCTAAAGATGCAGGATTTGACGGTGTTGAACTCGCATTGGCAGAGGATGGCCCCGTTAACCTTAACAGCACTAAAGAAGATATGGAGAAGGTAAAGGAATGTGCAGAAAAGCACGGTATTGAACTTTACAGTCTTGCAAGCGGCCTTTATTGGGGCGGAAACTACACTTCAAACAGTGAAGAAGTACGCGCCCACGCTAAAGAGGTTACCAAAAAGCAACTTGAACTCGCATCATATCTCGGTATGGACAGCATACTCGTTGTTCCCGGTGCAGTCGGTGTGGATTTTGTACCCGGCAGTGAAGTTGTTCCCTACGACGTAGCGTATGACCGTGCTAAAGAGGCGCTTTTGGAACTC
>JAFPBM010000181.1 GCA_017424125.1 Clostridia bacterium
CTTATCGGTCTTTACTTCACGATAAAATCGGTAAGAACGCAAAAGGGTGCGGCGAATAAAAGTTTTTGCGGAATCGGAAGAATTGAAAACGATTTTGAAAAGGCGGGAACTCTGCGAAAAAACCGCGCTATAATATACGTTCATATCTCGCTTAACGGTATGAAAAGATTATATTCTGATTCTAAGGTTCACAGAATGTACGAGCAAATCAAAAGAACACTCTTTAATCATCTGTGTCTTGGTGTCGATGGCGAAATCTCGCTTTACGGAAGTGAGAATTTGGTGGCACTGAACGGCTTGGAATCCGATGAGATAGAAAAGTGTATCGACGAATGTTATAAGGCTATAAACGAAACCTTTGCAAATCACGGCGCGGTTGGAGTTGTCCGCACACACTTCGGTTATATATGCACGTCATCAACCGAAGTTTCGTTCAAAACCGCCTTTGCAAGAGCCAAACAGGCGTGTAGTATGGCAGAGGATAAAAAGACGCTTTATTGCCGTTGGGACGCATCAAACGGAAAAGAATTTGAACGAAAAATAAACATTGAAAACAACATACAAAACGAAATTGACAACAATAGATTTTTCCTTGAATACCAGCCGGTTTTGGATGCAAAAACCAACAAAATTATGGGCGCTGAGGTGTTATCGCGCCTTAATTCCCCAACAGAGGGAATTTTAACGCCAAAGGCTTTTTTATCGGCTGTAAACAACGTGGGGCTAAATCAAAAGTTTGACTATTATATTTTCGAAAAAAACTGCAAATGGATTTCAAGCGATAAGGAAAACAGAGCAAAGCACGTCTTTGCAATCAATTTTTCGCGTTATACCCTGTGCGACCCTGCTTTGGCGGAGCGAGTAATGGAAATAGTCGAAAAATACGGAATAGACTATTCATCAATTGCTATTGAAATCCTCGAAGATAAAAGTCTTACAGAAGATGAAAGAAAATCTCTGATGAGCAACGTTAAAACCCTTAAGCAAAAAGGAATTTTAATTTTACTTGATGACTTTGGCAAGGGATATACGGGATACGGAGATTTGTCTGATTTCGATATAAACATTGTAAAAATTGATAAAACCCTAACCCAGAATGGCACAACGCAAGCGGGTTTTTTAATTCTTAAAAATATTATAAAAACCGCGCATGATTTAGGGTTTAAGACACTCTGCGAGGGTATAGAAACCGAAAAACAAAAGGAAACGGCGATGAAGGCTGGTTGCGATTTAATGCAGGGCTTTTATTTTTACCGCCCAATGCCTGTAACACAGTTGCAAACGTTATTTGAAGAAAAGTAAAGGTGATTTTATGCTGTCCATAATTATCCCCGCCTACAACGAAGAAAAATGTATTAAAAAAGCGTATGATGCAATAAATTCATTGCTCATAGAAAATAGTATTGAAGGCGAATTTATCTTTGTTGACGACGGCTCGCAAGACGAAACGTATAGGGTAATATCTGAACTCGCGTCAGAAAAAGAAAATATAGTAGGACTTCATTTTTCAAGGAATTTTGGAAAAGAATCGGCCATATCTGCGGGACTTTCAGCGGTAAGCGGTGACTGTGCAGTCGTAATTGACTGCGATTTGCAGCACCCGCCCGAGAAGATAATCGAGATGTATCATCTTTGGGAAGCGGGATATGAGATTGTTGAGGGAATAAAACGTGAGCGCGGAGACGAAAAGAAAATGCACGGCATCGGCGCAAAACTTTTCTATTCTGTTATCAGCCGTGTGGCAGGGTTTGATATGGCAAATTCGTCGGACTTCAAACTTCTTGACCGCAAGGTTATAGATGTGCTAAACAAAATGCCCGAACGCGGTTTTTTCAGAGCCATATCTTTCTGGGTTGGTTATAAAAAAGCGGTTGTTGAATACGATGTTGCCGAACGCGTGGACGGTGAATCAAAATGGTCTACGCGCGGACTTGTTAAGTATGCCTTTTCAAACATCACTTCCTATTCCACCGCGCCGATGCAGATTGTTACTGTCCTCGGTATGGTGATGCTTGTAATATCGGTGATTTTCGGCGTTTGGGCGCTTATTGACAAAATCATCGGCAGAGCGCTTGAAGGTATGACAACCGTTATAATCATCACTATATTTATAGGTAGTATAATTATGATAAGCCTTGGAATTATAGGCTATTATATCGCCCGTATTTTTGAAGAAATTAAGGGCAGACCGAAATACATAATATCATCAACCACAAAAAGCAAGAGGAAATGAAACGGGGATAAAAATGTATAAAACGTTGAAAGGAAAGAATTAAACACAACTGTTATTCAGTTGAAAATAGAGGCACCGCTGGTTGCCGCAAAGGCAAAACCGGGACAGTTTATAATACTGCGCGTTGACGAGTGCGGAGAGAGAATTCCGCTTACCGTTGCGGGCACAGATAAAGAAAACGGCACGGTGAAGATAATTTTTCAGATAGTTGGTGCCACAACACAAAAATTATCCCGCAAAAACTGCGGTGAATATATAGAAGATTTTGTCGGTCTTTTGGGTGTTCCAACACATTTAGAGGGGCTTAAAAAAGTCTGTATCATAGGCGGCGGCGTTGGTTGTGCTATTGCAATGCCGATTGCTGAGGCGCTTTATAATATGGGTGCCGACGTCACAAGCATCATAGGTTTCAGAAATAAAGACCTTGTTATTTTAGAAGACGAGTTTAAAGCCTGTTCGCACAAATTGAAAATTGTTACCGACGACGGAACTTACGGCGAAAAAGGCAACGTTACAATGCCGCTTAAAGAAATGTTAGAAAGCGGCGAAAAGTTCGATATGATAATTACAATCGGCCCGCTTATTATGATGAAATTTGTCGTTGCGACGGCAAAACCTTTCGGTACGCCCGTAACCGTTTCTATGAATCCCATTATGATAGACGGCACGGGAATGTGCGGCGGTTGCCGACTTACGCTTAATGTTGACGGCCCCGATTTCAACGGATATGAAGTGGATTTTGACGAGGCTATGACAAGAGGAAGAATGTATAAAGATTTCGAGCGCCACGCATACGAAGACACTTGCAATCTTTTCAAAAAGGAGGCGCTCTAAAATGCAAAAACCAAATATGGCACCAAGCAGAAACGCTATGCCAACACAGGATGCAAACTTGCGCGCCCGTAATTTTTCAGAGGTTGCGCTTGGTTATGATGAAAAAACCGCAATGGACGAGGCTATGCGTTGTCTCAATTGTAAAAATATGCCCTGCGTCAGCGGTTGCCCCGTAAAAATACATATTCCCGAATTTATAAGCAAAATCAAAGAGGGCGATTTTGAGGGTGCCTATCAGGTTATCACAAAATCTTCTTCACTTCCCGCCGTTTGCGGCAGAGTTTGTCCGCAGGAAACACAGTGCGAATCCCAATGTGTTCGCGGCATAAAAGGCGAGTCGGTCGGAATAGGCAGACTCGAAAGATTTGTTGCCGATTGGCATAATACTTATTGTAAAGAAGAGCCCGCGCGCCCCAAAAGCAACGGTCACAAGGTGGCAATAGTCGGCTCGGGCGCGGGACTTCCGAATTTTATGGGCATCCTCGGCGAGTCGCTTAACGGCGTATATTCGGCAAACGAATTTTTAACACGAAGCAATCTTATGAAAGCCTATATGGAAGATTCTGCAACACCTATTATGAAGGGTGCAAAGGTCGCGGTAGTCGGCGGCGGTAACGTTGCTATGGATGCCGCAAGAACGGCGCTTCGTTTGGGCGCAGATAAGGTTTATATAGTATACCGTCGCTCAATAGAGGAACTTCCCGCACGACGTGAAGAGGTTGAACACGCAGAAGAAGAGGGCGTAGAGTTTAAGTTGCTCTGCAGTCCCGTGGAGATTTTGGGTTATAAAAACGAAAATGACCCGCGCGATGCGAAAAACGGATTCGTAACGGGTATGAACGTTATCAAAATGCAACTCGGCGAACCTGACGAACGCGGCAGACGCCGCCCTGTAGAGATTGCGGGAAGTGAATTTACAATCGACGTTGATACCGTGATTATGTCAATAGGCACGTCGCCCAATCCGCTTATTAAATCTACAACCGACGGGCTTGAGGTTAATAAAAAAGGCGGCATAATCGTAAACGAGGACGGACTTACGTCGAGAGATGCGGTTTATGCAGGCGGCGAC
>JAFPBM010000022.1 GCA_017424125.1 Clostridia bacterium
GACCGATGAAGGTCTTAAAAAACTTGAGGCTGAACTCGAAAATCTTAAGACCGAAGGTCGCAAGGATATTGCTGAAAAAATTAAGGTTGCACGCGGATATGGCGACCTTTCCGAAAACAGCGAATATGATGAAGCCAAGAACGAGCAGGCTAAAATTGAAGCCCGCATCGTTGAACTTGAGGCTATGCTCAAAAACGTTGAACTCATTTCGGGTGCTGAAACAAACGACACCGTTCAACTTGGCTGTAAAGTAAAGGTTCTCGACGTTGAGTTTGAGGACGAATGTGAATACGGCATCGTAGGCTCGCCCGAAGCCGACGTAAAGCGCGGACTTATTTCGGACGAATCACCCGTTGGCAGAGCGCTTATCGGTCACAAGGTTGGCGATGAGGTTACAGCCGAAACACCGTCAGGTGAAATTGTATTCAAAATTTTAGAGATATTCTAAAAATACAAGGGGCAGTATTAAACTGCCCTTTTTCTAAAAAAAGGGATGTGAAAAAAATGGCTGAAAACAATAACACAGTACAGGACTTAAGCGAACTTTTACAGGTGCGTCGCGATAAACTTGCGGCACTTATTGAAGAGGGCAAAAACCCGTATGAAATAACAAAGTTCAATTTTGATTCATACGCCGCCGACATTAAAGCGGATTTTGAGGGTTTTGACGGTAAAACCGTTAAAATTGCAGGTAGAATGATGAGCAAACGCGTTATGGGCAAGGCAAGTTTTGCAAGTGTGCAAGACACAACGGGCCCCATTCAACTTTACGTTCGCCGCGATGATATCGGCCTTGACGAATATGCCGCTTTCAAAAAGTTTGACATTGGCGATATTGTTGGTATTGAAGGTTTTGTTTTCAAAACACAAACGGGCGAAATTTCGATACACGTTCATAAAATTGACCTTTTATCGAAATCACTTCTCCCCTTGCCCGAAAAATTTCACGGTTTAACAAATAACGACCTTCGTTTCCGCCAAAGATACGTTGACCTTATCATGAACCAAGACGTTAAGCGCAACTTCCTTATCCGCGCACAGTTCATAAAGTTTATGCGCAACTACCTTGACGAGCGCAAGTATATTGAGGTTGAAACCCCCGTTCTTAACACCATCGTTGGCGGCGCTGCTGCACGTCCGTTCGTTACACACCACAACACGCTCAACATTCCCATGTATATGCGTATTGCGACCGAACTTCCGCTCAAACGACTGATTGTCGGCGGAATGGACCGCGTTTATGAAATCGGCAGAATTTTCCGTAATGAGGGTATGGACCCCAAGCACAACCCCGAATTTACAACGGTTGAACTTTATGAGGCTTATGCCGATTTCCACGATATGATGGACATTGCCGAAGGCATTATCTCGGGTGCCGCAAAAGAAATTTTGGGCACTTATGAAGTTGAATGGCTTGGCGAAAAGATTGACCTTACGCCCGGTTGGCGCAGACTTACGATGGTTGACGCCGTTAAAGAGTACGTTGGCATTGACTTTGGCGCAATCACAGACGATGCAGAGGCGGTTGCCGCGGCAGAGAAAATCGGCGTAGAACTTGCAGAGACCGCAGACAAAACCTGGGGCAACGCGCTTTACGCCTGTTTTGACCAGAGGGTTGAGGAGAAACTTATACAGCCTACCTTTATTACAATGTATCCTGTTGAGGTTTCGCCGCTTACCAAAGCGTCCCCCGCAGACCCGCGTCTTACAGAGCGTTTTGAACTTTTTGTATGCCATAGCGAACTTGCCAACGCATATTCAGAACTTAACGACCCGATTGTTCAGCGCGAACGTTTCTTAAAGCAACTTGAACTGCGCGAACGCGGCGACGACGAGGCAGAGATGCTTGACGAAGATTTCCTCACCGCTATGGAATACGGTATGCCCCCCACAGGCGGCATGGGAATTGGTATTGACAGAGCGGTAATGCTTCTCACAAATTCCGACAGCATCCGCGAGGTTATCTTGTTCCCCACAATGAAGCCGTTAGATTAATAATAACTAAACACCCTATGACCTAAAAGTCATAGGGTGTTTTTTAAAAAACGAAATCTTATGTTTTATTCACCATATACAATTAACAAGGTTATTCCGTTGCTATCTAAATAAACGCATTGGTCACCACCGAGAATTCCCTCTGTATAGAATGAAACCATCCAAATACTTAATTCTTTATCAAAAGACACGTGTGATGTGTCCCACTCAATAGTACACTCTTTTTTTGCTCTCTCCAAAGCATCCTCTGCATTGGAAAGTTTGGACTCGTTTGTATTTTTGAAACCATCGTGTTTTACACCAGGATTATTATCTTTGTATATCTCTGC
>JAFPBM010000182.1 GCA_017424125.1 Clostridia bacterium
ATCGCCATTAGCATCACCAAGTTTATATGTGGGTTGGTCGGTTGATATACTTAATGTACAATCCACACTTGCGGTAACGGTTATGGTGTAGTTATTTGTGAAGCCTGTTTCGGCTTTTACGGGTAACGTTACTGTGTTTGTGCCTTTTTTGAGTGAAAACTGCGTAGCGCCCGAGTATGTTGCGCCTTTCGGTGTTGCGACGTAAACCGAAGTATTACCGCTTACCGATAAGGTGTATTTTTGTGTATACATAGAAAATGCGGGAGATAGACCGCCAACAGTTATTGCCGAGAAATAATAGTTATTGAGTTTATTGTTTTCTTCGGGTTTAACCGCAGCCGTTGACGGCATATCTTTATAAACGGGAATACGGAAAACCGCCGCCTCGTTACTTTGACCTATATATGCCGTTCTGAGCAACGCGCTTGAAGAAATAGCGTCGTATATGCTTTGTGCGTACTGATGTGTATATGGATTGGTATCCTGCACGTCAAAGTCTTTATAATAATAGGTGTTTTGACCCGCGGCAATATAACCTTCGGCGTATTTTTTTGCACCGCCTATTATTGATGCCGAACGGGTTGACCAACCTTGCGATTTAGCGTATGCTATACCGTTGCCAACTACGTCGTCACCCGATGCCGAGAAGTTAAAGAAATTATAATATCCGTGTTTACCCGATATTAAATCGCTCTTGCCATCTCTTCCCTGTTCGAGTATCAAGGTTGAGGCAAGTACATAGGGGCTGACACCCGACTGTTTTGCCGCCTCCATTATAATCTTAACGTAAGAACCGCCGTAATCCGACGTATCCGAAAAGCCTTTTTCAAGATAACTGTCCTTAATAATTTTCGAAAGCATTTCTTCGTTTTGCTTTGTATTATATGCTTGTGTTGCGAAGGCGTATATATTGGTGACGTTAAGGAAGTTGCGAGGGTCTACATAATAAGCAATAACCTCTTTTGAAGCATCTGTCCAGTTACCGCTATAGGTGTTCCATTTCCCTGTTTGCCAATTATAGTTTTCAGGACCTAAAGCGCGCCAAGAAACGCCGTCACCCGTCATACTAACAAGTTTTCTGTGTTTTAGGGTTTGGTTATACACAACCTCAGAGAATGATAAATCGATATAATCCGCTACAAAAATATAGTTGGGATAAACCTGTTTTACAGCCGTTAGCAGCGTTTTATAACTATCGGGAAAAGCAAGAAGAGAAATATCTTTTTTGCCGTCAATATGGTCTTTTATCAGCGCAGCATCGGTTGCGTCGATTTTATTATCTCCGTTTACGTCGGCAGAGTTAAAGGCGGCGCCAGACAGTTTTTGTGTACCCGATATATGTTTATTTACGTTATCGATATCGGTTTGGTTTATATCATAGTCGCCGTTGGTATCACCCTTTAAAATACCGAGAGTGTTACTGTTTATGCCGATATAATCGCCGTGCATATAACCCGTAAGGCGTCCGTCAAGGGTGCGGATTTGGTACCAGGTTTCGCCCTTGCTTGACTGTTTGCTGCCTAAAATAAGCACTTCGGTATTTGAAAGACGGCCAAGTTCTCTATACTCCGTTCCCGCATTTTCGCGGACGCGGACGTCGGTACCCGTTACGTAACCGTGTTTTGTTTCGGCGGCTGACGCCGTTATAAGAGCAAGGGTACATATAATTAAAGAAAGGCAGAGAAAAAGAGCGCAAATTTTTTTGCACTTCGACATAAACCTCTCCCCTTTTACATTTTATTACAGTATAATTATATACACAACATATATTTCTGTCAACCACTACAATATTCTATATGAGGTATTTGTTGACAAAAAAATTTGCCCGTGTTATGATTAGCGCAAGAAGGTGTTGTTATGGATACTTTTATTTTAATATTTGAAATTATAGGAACCGTTGCTTTCGCAATTTCAGGCGCGGTTAAGGGCATTAAGCGCGGCATGGACCTTTTCGGCGTTGCAATTTTAGGTCTTGTAACCGGTGTTGGCGGCGGCGTTATACGTGATACCGTTTTGGGCAATACACCCGCCACCGCTTTCAAAAGTCCGCTTTTTGCAATAATTGCACTCTCGTGTGCGGTTTTAACGTTTATAATTATAGGTCTTGTTGGAAAGCGCGTTACAACCGAGATTAAAAATTACGAGCGAAACATACTCTTCCTTGCCGACACGATAGGTCTTGCCGTTTTCACTATGACGGGTGCGAGGATTGCCGAAGAAAGCAGTGCTAAAAACATTACCGCCACAATATTCATTGGTGTTATTACGGCGGTGGGTGGCGGAATTCTG
>JAFPBM010000183.1 GCA_017424125.1 Clostridia bacterium
AGTGGGCTGTTCCGCATTGACTCCCTAATATACCGAATCTCGACACCGGGATAACGGAAACTGCATTCGTTTTTCGCTGAGGTGTTTTTCGCTTTTCTTCTGCCTTCCCTACGTTTCGACATTCTTATTCTGCTAAACTATTCGCAGGCAGCTAACACCCCGCTTGCGACACTGCCAAAGCGCCGTCCCGATTCTCCCGCGGGACGGCGCTTTTTATGTTACAGCACAGGAATCAGCAACATTAAACAAAGCAGTAATGCCGTAATTCTTTTCATAAAAATATATCCTTTAGTTTTAATATATCCTTCGTATATTTCAATTATAACACATTTTAAAATAAGTGCAAGGAGAATATGAAGATTAAGCAAACTCTTCAAAAATCAAATTCAAAAAACCGACAAGTAAAAACTTGTCGGTTTTTCTGGTGGGCCATGTAGGACTCGAACCTACGACCAACCGGTTATGAGCCGGTAGCTCTAACCAACTGAGCTAATGGCCCGCAGTTGGTGACGACCTATTATAGCAAAAAAGTGTGAACAAAAACACTATAACATATGAAATAAATATGAACGGCCGGTGTTTCTTTCAGGTGGGGAGGGCGGTTTGTCGCGCACAGGCGAAATTTGACGACGAAAAAACCGCAAAACCTATTGACAAACGGCAAAGAAGGTGATATACTATTAGGGCACAAGGCGAAACGGAGACACGCCTGTACGAGATCATGCCGGAATGGCGGAATTGGCAGACGCCCGGGACTTAAAATCCCGTGAGACCTAATCTCGTGCCGGTTCGATCCCGGTTTCCGGCACCACTATATCGCGGGGTAGAGCAGCCTGGTAGCTCGTCGGGCTCATAACCCGGAGGTCGTGAGGTTCAAATCCCACCCCCGCAACCAAAACAAAGGACACCAAGAGGTGTCCTTTTTGTTTTTTTTGCCGCCTTCGGCGAGGGGGGATTTGAACCAAACGACCTCCGGAGGAGGGAGTGGGGGAGCCCCCTTAAAACAGTCCGGTGGACTGTTTTCGGGGGGCGAGTAACTGAAACAAGGAGAAATGAAGCGCGGCTACGCCGCGCGCGCATTTCGACTATGTTTCAGGAAGGGCACCAAGCGTGCCAATCACAAAGTAACGCCGAGAGGGAGCGATTTGCGCCGAAAGCAATACAAGGTTTATAAGATAAGAATTTTTCTGTTGCCTGTTTACAAAATCAATAAATTGTGTTAATATATATACACTGCTCGCGATAGAGTAGATGCAATGAAACAAAAGGGGAATGTAGTATGGGGGTATTTGTAAGACAATCAAATTCTCCGAATGCCAGGTTCGGACCAATCTGCTACTATGTAGATGATCATAAGTTTATACGGAAGTCAAACGCGCCAAGTGACAAATACGGAAAAATCATCTACTATGTAGACAGCAATTCCTTTGTAAGAAAAGCAAATTCGCCAAGCGATACATACGGACAGATTGTTTACTACTGGGATGACGAAGGGTTCGTGAGAAAATCGAACGGACCAAGCGACAGACGCGGCGAAATTGTTTATTATGTGGACGAGAACCTTTTTGTAAGAAAATCGAACGGACCGAGCGACAAGTATGGGGCAATTGTCTATTATTTAAACAAAGAAACCAAACAAGAAGAAAACAAAAACACAAACAATGGCAACGGCGGCATTTTGCTTGTCTTGGCATTGGTTTTAGCACTTGTTTTTGCGCCTTTTATTATCGTCCTGGGATTGTTTGGTAAATTTTTGTTAAAAGGGCTATACAAAAATGTTCTGCAAATAGAAGAGTTCAAAAAGTTTCGTAAAGCATACACGATTATTTGTTTCGGCTGGTTCGTGGTTGGCATAGCGTTGACGATTGTTTTGGCGCAATTTGAAGCTCTTGTTGAATACTGCTTGTATCCTTTGGTTCTTGGCAATATTCTGTTGTTTGTTTTGTCTGTTGTTTTTGGAAACAAAATTTACAAGAAGCATAAAGACACAATTCCTGTCGTTGCCGACGCTTCAAATGAGGTTGTGCCCGATGACGAGATCGTCGAAACGGAAGAGATCGCAACCGATGTGGCTATGGACGACTCCGCAGACCAAAGTCTCGGCGCGGTTGACGTTGATGAATACAACAGCAAGAAAAAAATGTTTGAGCTCCTCAAAGAGCTGGCAGCCCTTCGCGATGCAAATGTTTTAACCGAAGAAGAGTTTAATGAGCAAAAGAAACAAATATTGAATGCGCATTATGAACCTGTGCCGCACCGAGTCGCTTCCGACAGAGGCAAGGGCGAAGAAGTGGCATTGGCGGTCGGGAAAAGCACCGTTTCCGATAAAAAAGCAGGAGAGAAAAAAGGAAAACATCCACGTGCGGCAAAATTGTTAAGTGTCGTCAGCTTGATTTTTACGATCTTATCCGTTGCTACGTTTTTGGTGGGCGCAGTATTTTTGTGTACTGCAAGAGTCCGCGTTCTTTTGGAACAAAATATGGACGGAACAACACATTGGATATCCGATAATTATATATCGGCGGCGTTTGGCGGTTGGGATATTTCTATTATGTGCTTGTTTACCGTTATCGGCGCAATTCTTATGTTTGTTGCTTTGTTAGCAAAATTGAGGACCGAAATCAAGCACAGCCAGGATGACAACCAATCTATTATAACGGACATCCTTACATTGTTGGTTTCTGCTGTTCCTATCGTATTTTCCGCCCTTACGGTGGATTATTATGTAAACAGCGGATTGTTGCTGTTTTTAATATTGTCTTCTTCCTGCGGCATATTGATTGCCATGCATTTGGTTTTGTTGCTTATAAAGAAGCTTGTATAAACAGTGGGAAGCAGAGAGAAAACCGAAAGTGCATTCTCGCCATACCCATCTGTCCTTATCACACAACAAAGGCGCCCTTTCGGGCGCCTTTTCTCTTTTTGATCGTCGTCTGCAAAAAACTCTTGCATTTTATGCATAACCGTGCTATAATAAGCACAACTTTAAATTATAAAGTAGAACAGAGTAGGGGATCGTGCGTGAAGTGCCTGCGGGACGGGGAGTTGCCTGTGGGACGAAAATACGCGCCGCGCGGCGCGTATTGCGGTACGGTTTCCGCATCCCGCTGTCTGCCCGCCTTTCGGCTCGCAGAACGAGATTTTTTCTGTGATACGGGAGGTGTTTTTTATGGCTGATTTCCTTTCTACCCAAATGCGTATTCGCCGTGTGGTGATTGACGCCGTTTTCATCGCGCTTTTCGTTTTGTTCAGCGCGGTCTTAACTGTCAAAACTCCTTTTGCCGAGATATCGCTTGCAAGTCTGCCGATCCTGTTGTGCGCGTATCTTTTCGGTCCGGCGGATGCCTTGATCGTCGCTGCACTCGGCAGTTTTATGGAGCAGGTGTTCTCGCTTTACGGTTTGAGCGTGACTACCCCCTTGTGGATGGCTCCCGTCATCCTGCAAGCGGCAGTCGCTTCGCTTGGCTTTTGGGTCGTTCGCCGCACAGGGAAGCCGTGGCTTGTGATCGCCGTATTGGTGCTCTCGGAGCTGGTGCTGACCTTCGCCAACACCGCTGCCCTCTATCTTGACGGGTATATTTTC
>JAFPBM010000184.1 GCA_017424125.1 Clostridia bacterium
CCACAGTCCCACAATAACAAAAGCGATAATAGCCACCATTACAACGATTGCAAGAGGATTATCACTCATATTAAGGAGAAGTTTGCTTGTGCGCGGGTCGATTGTTGCAAGACTTTTTCCGCCCAAAATCGTAAGGTTGACGGAATATAAAATAAGTTGTGTCAAAATACCTGCAAGTATTGAGGGGATACCGAGTGCAGTATGCAAAAGCCCCGTAAGCACGCCGGTAAGCATACCTGCCAAAAAAGCCACCAACACAGCGACTATAGCGGGGCAACCACCTGCCATAAGCACAGCACAAACACAAGCGCCGGTACAAATCGAGCCGTCTACCGTTAAATCGGCAATATCCAAAATTTTATACGATATATACACGCCGATTGCCATAAGGCCCCAAATGAGTCCTTCGGCTACGGCTCCCGGTAATGCATTTAAAAAAGCCATTGTTTACCCCTTATTTCTGCGGAACCGTGATTCCGAGTTGTGCACAAAGGTCTTCATTATAAGTAACCGAAGGAGTTAAAGTTTTAATCTCAATATCTTCGGGCTTTTTGTTACCAAGCAAAATTTCTGCTGCCATTTTGCCTGTTTCTTCACCAAGTGCATAATAGTCGATTGCCAAACTTGCATAGCAGATTTTGCCACCGTAACTTGTGTATACGGGAACCTTTTTATCTGTGCAGATGGTACCTACAACACTATCATTATCGGCAACGGTGTTATCAGAAGGAACGTATATTGCCTTGCTGTCTGCCGCTGCGGCGTTTGCAACGGTCTGAAGTTCGGTTGTATCAGAGAAGGTGTGTGCCTTTACGACAATACCGCTCTTTTCGAACTCGGCTTTAACCGCCTCATACTGAACAACCGAATTAGATTCGTTTGTGCAGTAAATTACGCCAACCTTATCACCCGATTTAAGCGACAGCGATTCAATCATCATTTTTGCCTGTTCGTCAAAGGGAACGGCATCCGAAGTACCACTTACGTTTTTAGGAATTTCATTTTTGAAGGTATCGTTATAATCGGTTACCGACGTACCTAAAACAGGGATTTCGTTTTTGGCTGTGCCGTTTGCCGCCGCCAAAAGCGCAGGTGTGGCATTTGCCATAATCAAATCTACGTTTTTAGCGGTAAGTGTATTGATTACCGTGGGACAAAGGTTGGGGTCACCCGCAACCTGTGTGTCAAATTTAACCGTTTTGCCCTCTTCCTTGAGTGCGGCAGTGAGCGCGGCTATAAAGCCTTCTGTTGCTTTATCGAGCGATTCGTGCTCCATAAGTTGACAAATACCAACAGTATAGTCCGCTTTTTCACCGCAAGCGGTAAGTGTGCAAAGACCTACGCAAAGGACAAGTGCCATTAAAACTGCAACAATTTTTTTCATACTAAAAACTCCTTTATAAAAAATAAAACCCGCCCTTTCCCAACGGGAAAGAACAGGGACAGTTTATAAAACCGTGATACCACTCTGCTTCGTCCTTTTTTCGCAAAAAGAACCTCATAAGGTGCAATAAACACCCTTGCAATGTAACGGTTGCAACCGGTAAAGCCTACACAACGTACGTCTTCAGCCCACAGCTAACAGAATGAATTCGCCGAAAATCACACTACTGTTTTGCACCAACCAACAGCTCTCTTAAATGCAACAAAAACGGTTACTATTTTCTGCTCAAGCGCTTTATAAAAATATATTCATATTTTAACGGACACATTCCATTTTGTCAAGATTTTTTTGAAAAAATAAAAGCGCGGTGCACACCGCGCTTTATATTTTATTTGCAACTGTAGGTTACTTTTGGGAAATTGGTTTTGTTAAAAGCGTGTTTTTCGTCTTTGTAAACACCGACGCCGATTCCCGCAAGCATACAAGCACCAACGGCGCCAGCCGCCTGACCGTTCACTACGGTTATATCTTGTCCCAAAACTTCTGCAACGATTTTAACACAAGTAGTAGAGTTGGTTATGCCGCCAATCATTGTGATTTTATCCGCGCGAAGACCGCACTCTCTCGCTAC
>JAFPBM010000185.1 GCA_017424125.1 Clostridia bacterium
GCACAACGTTTTGGTTATTAAACGGATGATTTTTTCTGAAATGCAGGTTTTCGGTAAACTGTGACGAGCCGCCTATCCAACCGATTTCGCAATTTCTAAAGGTTACGTTTTGACCCTTGTGACCGATGCCGTGAATACCAACGTATTTAAGGCAAAGGTTATCCACCGTAACGTTAACACCACGCATTAAAATTGTGCGGCGAATGCTCATCTCGATAGAACCGAACACTTCACCGGGGTTGCCGTCCTCGCAATATAGATACACCTGCTCGTCGCTCGGATTGTGATAAAATTCGAGGTCGTTCTTTAAATCTCGGTAATCTCTAAAAGGAACGCTTGCGCGTGAAAAGGTTGTTCTGCCGTTGAACACGTCGTGGTTGCCGTCGCAACGCATACCCTCGCTTTGATTTGTGCAAACCTTTATGCCCCAGAGTCGGCCGTCATCAAAAATTATGGCGCCCACGTCCTTAACGTATGAAACCTTCGGTTTGAAGCGCCAAACGTTTTTAATCTCGGTTTCCATCCAGTCGTCTGCATTTGCGGCCTGAATCGAGCCGTAGATTTTAGGCTTCTCGCCCTCGCCGTATGCCGAGTAGCAAGCACCATCGCAAAGGGTTAACGAGCCACGCCACAAACCGCCACGACGAAACAGTACAACGTCGCCGCTATTTATATCCGAACAACCGACCTTTTCGAGAGTTTTCCATGCGGTGTCGGGGGTGAGTCCATCGTTTGTGTCCTTGCCGTTTTTATCGTCAACGTAAAAGGTGCGCTCTGACTTCGGATAGTTTGAAGGCGTATTTAGTATTTCTGCTTTTCTTTTCTTGGCAAGAAGTTCTACTTCCTTTAGCTTTTCGTTAGCTGTCATTTTAGCGCCTCCTTATATCTTGAAATACGGCTCTGACACCGTTTCATCTTTTTCGAATTTGTAGAAATTACAATCTTCCCAGAATTTGCCACCGATAAGTAATGCTAAGTCCTCATCATTTGCCTTATAGGTTTTGAAATCATTCCAACCGCCTGTGCAACCCTCAAGGTCTTTACAGTGGTGAGCAATGCTTTCACCTGCATGGAAAATCTCATTTCTTAAAAAGTGCATACCATTGCCCTTGCGGAACATTCTACCTTTTGAAACAACACCGCGAGAATTGGCAAACAAATTATCGTGGAATTCAACGTTGTTAAACTGGCATACCGTTTGTTGCGGGTCACCATAGAAGAATGTGTAAGCGCGGTCGGGACGCTGATGACTCCAACCGTAACCGTTGTTTAGGCAGATGTTATCATAAACGTCAACGTCGTGCATTTCTACCCTGCAACCTTCATCAGCTTTTTGAATTGCCAACCAAAGTTCAAAGGAATAGTGTACACAGTCGGTCAAGTTACCGTGCCAATCAATATTTTGCATAATCACGTCGCGTGACGTGTGCGCATTCATAAACTGTGCGGTCATTGCGGCATCGTAAACCTGATAGAAATAACAGTCTTTAACAACAAAGTTATCACAACCGCCATAAACTTCGCAACCGTTGCCAAGGCGGGTTGTATCATCGCCAAACGGCTTGTTCCATCCCATCATTTCGTGCTCAGGGAACTGGTTAGAGCCGCCTATCCATGAAACCTCACAGTTTTGCATTGTGAAATCTCTACCACCGTGACCTACCGCGTGTATGCCTGCATATTTTAAGCAAAGGTTATCAAGCACAACGCCTTGTGACGGACCACCAACAATACTATGTCTTTGCGCTAATTCTATACTCTCGAACACTTCGCCGGGATTACCGTCTGCGCAGTAAAGATAAAGATGCTCGTCATCGTAATTATGATAAAATTCCAAATCGTTTTTAAGGTCGCGGTAATCGGTAAATGGTGTTCTTGCGCGTGAAAAAGTTGTGCGGCCGTTAAACACGTCGTGTGTACCGTCGCAACGCACCCCTTCTTTTTTGTTTTTGCAAACCTTAACGCCCCAAAGTTGTCCGTCATTAATAACCAAACAACCGATGTCGCGCACGTAGGGTACTAACGGGCGGAACATCCACACGTTTTTATATTTTGTTTCTACCCAAACATCAGGATTTGCCGCATCGAGAGAGCCGTAGAATTTAGGCTTTTCGCCCTCGCCGTATGCCGAGTAATAAACACCTTTTTGCATCCTTATATGTCCGCGCCAAAGTCCGCCGCGTCTAAACAGCACAACGTCGCCCTCGTGGAATTCAAAATGCGCCGTTTTTTCCACACTTTTCCAAGCGGTTTTAGGCGATAAACCATCGGCGCTATCGTTACCGTCAATGCTGTCGATATAAAAATATCTTTCAGCATCCTTTGGATAATCGGACGGCGAATTTAGTATTTTTTCTTTTCTTTGCCTTGCTTTTTCGCAAATCTCGTCAAGTCTTTTTTTGTCGGCTATATTCATGTTGCGCCTCCTAAAATTTTCCTACTTCTCTTATACCATAATAACCTAACATTTGCAAGTGTTTTATAAACAAAAAAACGCCAAGTCATAAGCTCGAAAAAGAGCTGCTATGACTTGGCATTTTTTATTCGCCTTTATATTTTCTTTTGGTCGCCATTCCTCCACGGATATGACGCTCTTTTTTGTTTTTGTCCAGCACAGCCTTTACCTTAATAAAAAGCTGTGGGTCAATGCGTGAAAGCCGTTCGGTAACGTCTTTGTGCACAGTTGATTTGCTGATACCGTACTTCTTACCTGCGGCACGCACCGTGGCACCCGTTACGGCTATGTACTCGCCGAGCTCGGCCGCCCTTTCCTCTGCAATTTCTCTCATACACTCAACTCCTAAAAGGACTAATAAATTGTATGAGAGAAACACGCTTTTTATGACTTTTAATAGGTCGGCAAAATGCTTATTTTATGCACCTTACAGTAGGTTCTGTTTTTCTTTAAGGTTATTATGCCTTCCCTTTCGCTTATTTCACCGTCGAAGTCGTGACCGTCGCCAATGCCCGCCCACGGTTCAAGGCAGATATACGGCGCACCCTTTATGTGCCAAATTACAAAATAATCGGCGCCCGGGAAATCGAGCCCTATTCTGTCACCCGTAATTCTGTTGCGCAGAATCACCTTGCGCGATGCCATATCTTTAAAAACAAGCGAATCGTCATCAAAATGCCACTCGTAAATAGGCAGAACACGCGACGATTTTATTATGGGCTTCTTTTCGCCCGACAGAAGCCCGTCCACCATAACAACGCTCTCGAGCGTTTCTTTTCTTGGGAAAATTACGTCGTAATTTTCTACACTACCCTCGCAGGCATAGGCCTCGTGCGAACCGATAGAAAAATACATATCCTTGTTTCCTGTGTTCTTAACCCAGTATTTTACTATCATCTGTTTTTTAAGCAGTGTAAAGGTAACGTTAAGTTCAAAATCGAAGGGATATATTTTTAAGGTTTCCTCGTCTGAGACAAGACTTAAGGTTACCGATGAGCGACTTAACAGCTTAACGTCAAATTCCTTAGTTTTGGCAAAGCCGTGTCTTAAACTCGGGTATTCTACACCCTCGTAGATGAATTTATCGTCTTTAAGGCCGCCGCAAAACGGGAAAAGAACGGGGCCGCAGGAATTCCATATCTCGGGGTCCTTTTGCCAAATGTATTCCTTTTCTCCCTCTTTAAGGCTTGCTATTTGGCAACCCTTTTCATCTATTTTTGCGGTTAGATATTTGTTTTTAAGCTTTATCATTTTTTGCTCCTAATATTTAATAATCTTACCCGTTTTGTCGCCAATTATTTCGGTAACTACTTTATCGCCACCACTTTTAAAGTTAAATGGCTGTCCTTGCTTCTCCAGCACCGACTTTTTCTCGGTTTGAGCGTAGGTGTTGCCCATAAATTTCGGGAAATTACCCTTTTTGTCGGCAATCAATATAAGTATCATACACGAGCCGCGGTCAAATATATTGTTTTTATAAACGAAATTTTCCATCTCGGTTATGGGGAAGCTCATAACACAGGTGCCGTAGCTGCGATCGGGACGCGAATGGAAGCCCCAACCAAAACCGCCGTAGCGCAGAATATTGTTTTGAATTAAAATGTTTTGCATTTTAGAGTTTGTTTCGTTGTTCGCCTTCAAAAAATACTCTATATTATAGTTGTTATATTCAAGCAGATTATCTTTGAACAAAACGTTCTTTATATAAACGTCTTCTTCCTTATTGGTTTCATACTGCATTGTTATACCCGTATCGTAGCATTGGAAAACGTGGCAGTTTGTAACGGTATAGCCGTCGCACTCACCCCACACCTCAATACCATTGCCGTAACGAGTGTATTTGCCCCAAACGGAATTTGTCTGAAAACCGCCGCCGATATATCCGACTACACAGCCGTCAATCGTAACGTTTTGGGCGTGGCTCATTGAAATACCGTGTGCGCCGCCATACATAACACGCCAGTTTTGAACTGTTGAGTTAGAGGGCATCTTAACAATGCTTTGTGTCGGGCAGACCTCAACGCTCTTGAATTTATTTTTGGGGTTGCCCTTTGAATAGTAAAGATAGATATATCCGCCGCTGCAATAAAAATCGAA
>JAFPBM010000186.1 GCA_017424125.1 Clostridia bacterium
AATCCCAGGTGATTTGGTTGCACTGCTTACGGGACTTGAAGAGGGCGACGTGCTGTTTATCGACGAAATCCACCGTCTGCCCAGCACCGTTGAAGAAGTTTTGTATCCTGCTATGGAGGATAACGCTATCGACTTTGTATTCGGTAAAGGCGCGGCGGCGCGTTCAATCCGTCTTGACGTTAAACCTTTTACGCTAATCGGCGCTACAACCCGTTCAGGACAACTCACAGCACCTTTGCGCGACAGATTTGGCGTTTTGGCACGTTTAGAACTTTATAACGTTGAAGAACTTGCCGAAATAGTTACACGCTCTGCGGGTATTTTGGGTATAGAGATTGAGAGTGACGGCGCATTGGAAATTGCATCCCGTTCACGCGGTACACCGCGCATTGCAAACCGTCTCTTAAAGCGTGTGCGCGATATAGCACAGGTAAGATACGACGGTGTTATAACCGAAGAAATTGCGCGTACTGCGCTTGAGCGCTTTGGTATAGACGAGTTGGGACTTGACGATTTTGACCGCAAAATGCTTTCAACCATAATAACAAATTATGCGGGTGGACCGGTGGGCCTTGATACACTTGCCGCCGCCGTTGGTGAAGAGGCGATTACGGTTGAAGACGTGTACGAGCCGTATTTGATGCAGATAGGTTTCCTAACCCGTACAGCACGCGGCAGATGCGTTACCCCTGCGGCATATAATCATTTGAATATTGAAATGCCGGGTCAACAAACAATTTTTTAGTTTAGGATAGTGTAAATGAGATTTTGTAAAGATTTTAAGGATTATGAACTGATTGACGCAGTTTCTGGCGAGCGTCTTGAGCGATGGGGAAACATTATCCTCATCCGTCCCGACCCACAGGTAATATGGCAGGGCGAAAAGAAAAATCCGCTTTGGCATAATGCACATGCAGTATATCATCGTTCAAACAGCGGTGGCGGTTATTGGGAAACGCTAAAAAAAGTGCCCGACGTGTGGTCTATTGAGTTCGAAAATTTAAAATTTAATCTTAAACCTATGGGCTTTAAGCATACGGGACTTTTTCCTGAACAGTCTGTGAATTGGCAGATGTGCTCCGATGTTATTAAATCGGCAGACCGCGAACTTAAGGTTTTAAACCTTTTTGCATACACGGGCGGCGCAACGATTTCTGCTTTGGCGGCAGGTGCCGCCGTTACCCATGTAGATGCTTCAAAAGGTATGGTTGCTTGGGCTAAGGAAAATGCGAACGTATCAAAACTTGCCGATAAGCCTGTTCGTTGGCTTGTTGACGATTGCCTTAAGTTTGTGCAGCGTGAAATCCGACGCGGAAATAAATATGACGGCATAATAATGGACCCGCCGTCTTACGGACGCGGACCTAACGGTGAAGTTTGGAAATTGGAACAAAGCCTTGCAGAACTGCTTACCGCTGTTGGTGAAGTTTTAAGCGATGATGCAGAGTTTTTCTTGCTAAATTCTTATACGGGCGGTTTATCGCCTACAATACTTAACTATATGGTTAAAGAATACGTTGTAAAACACCGCAAAGGACGAATAGTTACTGATGAAATCGGTCTTAACGTAACAGACAGAGATATTGTATTACCTTGTGGTAACACAACCTATTGGATAAAGGAAAAATAATGGATAATATTATTGAAGTTTCTGACGTCACATTTGAATATACAGATAACGATAACGTTTCAACGGTTCTCAAAAATCTTTCTCTTTCGGTTGAGCGGGGAAGTTTTACCGTTATACTCGGTCATAACGGAAGCGGTAAATCAACACTTGCGAAACTTATGTCGGGATTACTTAAACCTGATAGCGGTACGGTTACGGTTGACGGAATCACTACCGCCGACGAACAAAATGAAATCGAAGTCCACAGACGCGTTGGAATGGTTTTTCAAAACCCCGATAATCAGATTGTTGCAACCATTGTCGAAGAGGACGTTGCTTTTGGACCGGAAAATCTTGGCCTACCGCCCAACGTCATACGTGAAAGGGTAGACAGCGCACTCAAAACAGTTGATATGTACGATTACCGTCTTCATGCACCGCACAAATTATCGGGCGGACAAAAACAGCGTGTTGCAATTGCCGGTATAATCGCAATGGAACCGGAGTGTATTGTTTTTGATGAGCCGACCTCAATGCTCGACCCCAAAGGCAGACGTGAGGTTATGGATACTATCTACCGCCTTAACAAAGAGAAAAACATTACAATAGTGCTTATAACGCATTATATGGAAGAGGTTGAAAAGGCGGACAGGGTAGTCGTTATGGATAGCGGAGAGATATTGCTTGACGGCAAGCCGAGCGATGTATTTTCGCAAGTTGAAAAAATAAAAGAAATCGGTCTTGACGTACCGCAGACGACCGAACTTTTATATTTGCTTAAGCAAAATGGTTACGAATTACCGGACGGCGTTATCGCTACGGGAGACTGTGTCAGCGAACTTTTAGCATTACTAAGGAGAGAAAACTGTGGCAACACTGAGTGTTGAAAATTTAACATACGTCTACGGTGAAAAATCACCGTTTCAAAAAACCGCAATAGAAGATGTTACGTTTTCAGCAAAAAGCGGTGAAATAATTGGTGTTATCGGGCACACAGGCTCAGGTAAATCCACACTTGTACAGCATTTTAACGGTTTGCTTAAGGCAAATTCCGGTAAGGTGTTGCTTGATGGCGCAGATATTTGGGAGAATCCTAAAGAAATCCGCAAAATCAGATTTAAAATCGGAATGGTTTTTCAATATCCCGAATATCAGTTGTTTGAAGAAACTGTTTATAAAGATATTGCTTTCGGTCCAACAAATATGGGGCTATCGGCAGAAGACATCAATAAACGCGTGTTAGATACTGCACAAATGCTCGGTATTACGGCTGAAATGCTTGAAAAATCCCCCTTTGATTTGTCGGGCGGTGAAAAACGCCGTGTTGCCATTGCGGGTGTAATGGCAATGCAACCTGAAATTATTGTGTTTGACGAGCCAACAGCAGGACTTGACCCCGCGGGACGAGATATTGTTTTAGAAAAGATTAAAGAATACCGCGACCGCACGGGTGCTCTTGTTTTTATTGTTTCGCACAGTATGGAAGATATGGCACGCGTTGCCGATAAACTTCTTGTTATGAATAGCGGCCATCTTTCAATGTTTGATACTGTGAAAAAGGTTTTCTCTAATCCCCAAAAATTAAAGAAAATCGGTCTTAACGTGCCGCAGGTTACAAAGGTATTTTCCGCACTAAAAGAAAAGGGTATCCCCGTTGATGAAAACGTCTTTACGGTGAACGATGCGGTTTCCTATTTGCTTTCATTTTTGAAAGGGGGAAAGAATAATGATTAAAGATATTACTTTTGGTCAATATTTCCCCGCAAAATCGATAATACATCGCCTCGACCCGCGTATTAAACTTGTGTTGTCACTAATGTTTATAATTTTTATTTTTGTGGCACAAAATGCGGTGTCTCTTGCATTTATAGGCACACTTACTTTGCTTTTTGTTTTGATATCCCGTGTTCCTGTTTCGCTTTTCCTCAAAAATATAAAAGCAATACTATTTGTTATAATTTTGACCTCGGTGCTCAATGCACTGTACGTTACTACAGGCAACGTTTTGCTTGAGTTCTGGATAATCAAAATTACAGCCGACGGTGTCAAACGCGCACTCTTTATGTCGGCAAGAATTATTATTTTAATAATTTCAAGTTCGCTTTTGACTTACACCACAACACCAACGGAATTAACAGATGCAATTGAAAGATTATTAAAACCTCTGCGATTTATAGGTCTTGGCGAAGCAGTGCACGTTATGGCTATGATGATAACAATCGCTTTGCGTTTTATACCCACGCTAATAGAAGAAACCGATAAAATTATGTCCGCCCAAAAAGCAAGGGGAGCAGATTTGGAATCAGGTACGCTTTTTGAACGTATAAAAGCACTTATTCCAATTTTGGTTCCACTTCTTATTTCTTCGGTACGCCGTGCTTACGACCTTGCCGAGGCAATGGAATGTCGTTGTTATAACGGCGGTAGCGGAAGACAAAGAATGAAGCAACTAAAACTCGCGGGACGAGATTATTTATCTCTTGCAGTTTTGGTGGTTTGTATGTCAGCAATTATTGCGTTCAATATTATTTTTTAAGGTGTTTTTATGCGAAAGTTACTGCTAAAAATTTGTTACGACGGAACACACTATTGCGGTTGGCAGGTGCAACCCAATGGTGTTACCGTGCAACAAAAAATATGTGAAGCACTTTTTGATTTATTGAAAGTGAAAACCGACGTAACAGGTTGCAGCCGTACCGATTCAGGCGTTCACGCTAATGAGTTTTATTGTCATTTCGTAACCGATAACGAAAGTATAACCAATAAAGGTTTCGTCGGCGCACTCAACGTGCGTCTTCCTGAGGATATATCCGTAGTCGAATGTTTTGACGTATGTGATGATTTTCATGCAAGATACGATGCACTCGGTAAGCAGTATCATTATAAATTTTATCTTTCTGACGTGCGCAATCCTTTTTTAGATGGTTACGCATTACGCATTTATACTCCGCTTTGTATGGAACGTGTTGAAGAATTTTGTGAAAAAATAGTAGGCAAACACGATTTTGCGGCATTTTCTGCATCAGGCAGAGAATACGAATCTACGGTTCGCACGATAACAGAGTGTAAACTCACACGTAGTGATAATATTTATACACTCTCTGTAACGGGCGATGGATTCTTATATAATATGGTAAGAATTATCGCAGGAACAGCATTGGCAGTTTCGGATGGTAAAATATTACCTGAATCAATAAACGAAATTTTAGAAGAAAAAAACCGCGCCCTTGCAGGTGCCACTTTGCCACCTCACGGGTTGTATCTAAATAAAGTATATTATAAGGAAGGGGCGTTGACAGTTGGCAGAATATAAAAAGAAAACCGCAAAAAAACGCACGGCAAAAAAAGTTATCCGCCCTGCACAAAAAAAGCCAATAAAGGATAGAAACGACGACATTGTAATGCGCCCTATGACCAAAAGAACTCACGCAGAAGCACCTAAAAACACCACCCGTAAAAATAGAGACAACGGTTTGCGTGTTATCCTTGGCACAAAAGTACTCAGGCAGAAAAAACGTATAATAGTATTTTCTATAGTATTTATTTTGTTGGCGGCAATTGTTGTTTTTTCAGCACTCACGCCAACGGGCCCGTTTGAGTATTTTCAAAATAAACTCTTATCTCTCGGCAACGGAAGTTACCCCGCCTCAATATCGGGAAACGAACTTCTTAATGCGGCGAATACAGATTCG
>JAFPBM010000187.1 GCA_017424125.1 Clostridia bacterium
ATCGGCGTGGTTGCCGCATATTTCGGTGCAGGACTTTTTAAGGTTGCTGTTTCATGTTGCGCCGTTGTTTTCATACTTGAATTTATACTTTGCAGATAAAAAAGACCTGTGGATTCCACAGGTCTTTTAATTTTATGATAACAACATTCTATCGTTAGCAAAGGTGCCTTTGCTTACCTGACTGAATTTTTCAAGCAAATCGTTTACTGTAAGTTTTTGCTTTTCTTCGCCCGATGCCTCGAAGATTATTCTGCCTTCGTGCATCATGATAATGCGGTTGCCAAGGCGAAGCGCATCTTTCATATTGTGGGTTATCATTAGGGTTGTGAGTTTGTTCTTCTCAACAATATCCTTTGTAAGAGTTAAAACTTTATCGGCGGTTTTGGGGTCGAGCGCAGCAGTATGCTCGTCAAGCAACAAAAGTTGCGGTTTTTGCATTGTTGCCATTAAGAGTGTTACCGTCTGGCGCTGTCCGCCCGATAAGAGTCCCATTTTGGTGGAAAGACGATTTTCAAGTCCTAAATCAAGGGTTTTAAGAAGTTCCTTAAACTCTGCGCGGTCAGAAGCCTTTATTGACCAACCGAGTCCGCGGCGCTTACCCCTATACTTTGCAAGGGATAAGTTTTCTTCAATCCACATATCTGCGGCGGTGCCCGTCATTGGGTCTTGGAAGACGCGGCCGACGTATTTTGCCCTTTTGTGTTCGGGCATTTTGGTTACGTCAACACCGTCGATTACTATGTTTCCGCCATCGACGGGATAGGTTCCCGCAACGGCGTTAAGAAGTGTCGATTTACCCGCGCCGTTACCGCCGATTACGGTTACGAAATCGCCGTCCTGTAACGTGAGTGACACGCCGTTTAATGCTACCTTTTCGTTGATTGTGGCGGCATTAAATATCTTAGTTACGTTCTTAATCTCAAGCATTCTCTGCCACCTCCTTTTCTTTTTTGGCGGCTTTCTTGAAATATTTTTTCTTCCAATAAGGCACCGCCAAGAAAAGTGCAACCAAGAGTGCCGAAAGCATCTTGAGGTAGTTTGTATCAAGACCCAAATAAATTATGGTCTGGTATACCATATAGTAAATCACACCGCCGAGCACAACCGAGAGAAGTTTGAGTGCGAAGTTGTTGCGCGTAATGCGGGAGAAAAGTGCCTCGCCTATTATTACGGCGGCAAGTCCTATAACGATTGCGCCCTTACCTGCGTTGGCATCTGAAAAGCCGAGGAAGAGTGACAAAAGTGCGCCCGAAAACGCTACGACCGAGTTGGAAATTACAAGACCTAACACCTTGATAAAATCGGTATTGATGCCCTGTGCACGACTCATATTTATATTACAGCCCGTTGCTCTGACAGATGCACCGAGAGTGGTTCCGAAGAACCAATAAAACAGGCCGATTAAGAGCGCAAGTATTATTGCAAAATAGAGGAACGTTTTTGAAAGGCTTTCGGTTGAAATAAAGTATTCAACACCGAAGGGATAGCCGACGTTAGACGTACCACCCATTATTTTAAGGTTAACAGACCAAAGAATTAACTGGGTTAAAATGCCCGAAAGAATTGCGGGGATACCGAAAAACGTATGGAATATTCCCGTTACAAGACCCGCGAGCATACCCGCGACAACCGCGGCGGCAAGTCCCACCCAAACGGGCATATCAAATTTTACAATCAAAACGGTGCAGACCGCCATACCCGTACAGATTGAGCCGTCTACCGTAAGGTCGGCTACGTCTAATATTCGGTAGGTAATATAAACACCGATTGCCATTATGCCCCAAATTATACCCTGTGCTATTGCGGGGGGCAAGGATGCTAAATAAAGCATATTTTCTCCTCCAAACAAACGAAATCCGACAGGGCAAAAAACGGCGAAAATACGCCGCCTTTGCCTTGCCGTTCAGTATTTTTTTATAAGTTTTAATTATTTTTCAATTGCTACGTAACCTGCGGTTTTGAGTGCCTCGACATCGATGCCAACCTCTTTGCAGATGTCTTCGTTATACATCTTTGTAAGTTTCTCTTCAGGTGTGTATTCAATTGCCATATCAGAAACTTTTGCTTCGCCTTTGAGAATCTTTACTGCCATTTCACCTGTGGCATAGCCAAGGTCATAGTAATCGATTGAAAGTGTTGCAACACCGCAACCTTTGCAGATGCCCGCCTCGCCTACGATTATAGGCTTTTTGGGTGACATTGACTTATAGATAGCGTCTGAGCAAGATGCCGCTGTGTTATCTGTGGGAACGTAGAGTGCATCGTTTTCGGCTGATGCCTTTTTAGCAACGAGCGATACGTCGTTTGTATCAGTAAAGGTATATGTTTTGCAGGTAACTCCCTTACCCTCAAGATATTCTTTAACCTTGTTTACCTGATATACAGAGTTTGCTTCCTGTGCACAGTATAAAAGACCTACGGTTTTGGCATTAGGTACGATGGAGAGAAGCATCTCGCCCTGTTTATCAAGCGGTGCCAAGTCCGAAGTACCGGATACGTTTCCGCCAACGGTGCCGCTGAAATTATCAATCTCAAGCGCTACGCCGTACTCGGTTACCGAAGTGCCGAGAATCGGGATATTTTTGGTTGATTTAACAGCCGCCTGAAGTGCGGGTGTTGCGTTTGCCATAATCAAATCAACATTCTTGGTTGCGAAGTTGTCGGTTATGGTTTTGCACATTGCGGTTTCGTTTGCGGCGTTCTGCTCGTCAAACGTAACGTTTTCTTCACCAAGACCTGCGATAACGGCATCCTTAAATCCTTTTGTTGCCGCGTCAAGCGCTTCGTGTGTAACAAGTTGGCATATACCGATAGTATATTTTCCGTCATCCTTTGCGCCGCAGCCTACAAATCCTACCGCGCAAAGTGCAATACATAAAATAATTGCTAAAATCTTTTTCATAAGTAGTTCCTCCTATTTTAAGCCTTTAACGTTTTAACGCTTTATACTACTAAAGCATAGTTTACCACAAAACTTTGATTTGTCAAGTGTTTTTTTGAATTTTTCTAAAAATTTTTATAAAAAAATAAAAAAACTGCATTTTTTTGAAAATTTGTCTTCTAATATTAGGTAATATTTGATATAATAATAAAATAAATATAAGGCGGTGATTTTTTGACTATTAATATTGACGGACTCAATATACATTATATTGACGAGGGCGAGGGTGAAACTTTGCTTATGTTGCACGGCTGGGGCTCGTCTTGTGCGGCGTACCGCGGTATCATAAATACCTTAAAGCACCGTTTCCGTTGTATTGCGCTTGATTTCCCCGGTTGCGGCGAAAGCGATATTATGGCAACGCCTTGGACCCTTGACGATTACACCGCTTTTGCAAAAAAATTTATTGACGCGCTATCGCTTGAAAACCCGATTATGTTTGGACATTCGCACGGCGGACGAGTTACGCTTAAGATGGCGGCAGACCATATTGTTGAGCCTAAAAAAATTATTTTGCTCGACTCGGCGGGACTCATACCCAAAAAAAGTGTAAAGCAAAAATTGCGCGCAAAAAGTTTTAAGGTTATAAAAAACACGCTTTCTCTTAAAATTTGGAATGGAAAGACCGATGCTTTGCTTGAAAAAGCGCGCAACCATTTTGGCTCTGCCGATTATAATGCGGCACCGCCCGTGCTTCGCCAAACACTTGTCAGTCTTGTTAATCAGGATATACGTGACCACTTGCCCGCTATTACGGCATCCACATTGCTTATTTGGGGCGAAAACGATACGGCAACGCCGCTTTCCGATGCAAAAATTATTGAGAGCCTTATTAAAGATTGTGGACTATGCGTGATTGAAAACGCGGGACATTGGGCTTTTGTGGAAAACCCAAACCTTGCACATGCGATTATTAAAAGTTTTTTGGGGGTTTGATTATGCCTTATTATTCCATAGCAAAAGCGGTTTACCTTGCCGTTGTTTGCGTTATCGCAACGGTTGGCATCAAACGCCAATTGCAGATGCTTCAACTCAATTCATATTTTGCATCACGCTATTTTGGTTGGCTTAAAGAAAACACCAAATTTATTTTTTCCAACGTTTTATTCTTTTTGCTCTCTTTAATTTCGGGTGCGTTTATCTTCTTCAGATTAGAAGCCTATCACTTGCTTGTACGCTTTGTAGAGCCGAGCAAGACGGTTTCTGCGGCATACGTTTTATCGGGCACCGCTATCTTAATTGGCACAGTGCTTGCGGCATACATATTTGCCGCAAGGGCGTGTAAGAAAAACCGCACCGCCATAAAACCGCTTGTTGTTACGGCGAGAATAAATCGTATGTTCACGGCGGCGGCGATGATTTCTCTAATTCCTGCCGTTTTGGCGTTTTTCTTAGAAGGACTTTACGGATTTATAGCATTTGCCGTTTTGTGCCTTTTAACCTTTGCGCCGTCACTTTTAACACTTATTGTTTTGCTTATAACGTCACCGATTGAAAAGGCGGTTTCAAAACACTATATTAAAGATGCCAAAAAAATTCTTAACAGTAACCCAAGCCTTAACGTTTTGGGCGTTACGGGAAGTTTTGGCAAAACAAGCACGAAGTTTATATTAAAGCGAATACTTGACGAGGGCTTTAACGTTGTCGCAACGCCCGGCAGTTTTAACACGCCGATGGGGGTTGTACGCACGGTGCGTGAGCATTTGCGCCCTGAGAGTGACGTATTCGTATGCGAGATGGGAGCCAAAAAACGCGGTGATATTAAAGAAATTTGCGATATAGCGGCGCCGCAAATAGGCGTTATTACCTCGGTTGGCCCCCAGCATCTCGATACCTTCGGCAGCATTGAAACGGTTGCCGACACCAAGTTTGAGCTTGCTGATGCGGCAAAAGAGGTTTTCTTAAACTACGATAACGAAATTATCCGCTCGCGCGGCAAGAAATATAACACCACATCCTACGGCACAACACCCGACTGCGATGTTTATGCCGAGGATATTTCATACGGCAGC
>JAFPBM010000188.1 GCA_017424125.1 Clostridia bacterium
GTCTGTTTTTATATGGCGTTTTTTGTAAAACGCAAAAAGGGTGAAGAGAACAATGACGTGCTTGATTTGCCTAAAGGCAAAGTATATGACGTTTACCACGATGAAATGGCGCGCCTTGCGCGTGAAACACGCGCTACGCCTTATGAAGAATTTTCTATTACCTCTTTTGACGGACTTAAACTTTACGGAAGATTTTACGAATACAAACCCGGCGCGCCTATCGAACTTATGTTTCACGGCTACCGTGGCAGTGCCGAGCGTGATTTATGCGGCGGTATGCAACGTTGTCGGGCTCTCAGGCGTAGCGCACTTATCGTTTCGCAACGCTGTAGCGGAAAAAGTGGCGGCAACGTTATCACCTTTGGTGTCAGAGAACACCGCGACTGTCTTGCGTGGGTTGATTTTATGGTAAAACACTTCGGAAACGACGTTAAAATTATCCTTGCGGGAATTTCTATGGGTGCATCGACCGTGCTTATGGCGGCAGGAAAGCCGTTGCCTAAAAACGTTATCGGTGTACTTGCAGACTGCGGTTTTTCCTCGGCTAAAGAAATAATTTGCGAAGTTATAAAGAATATGGGACTTCCACCCAAACTTGCCTACCCCTTTGTAAAACTCGGCGCGAAGATTTACGGGCATTTTGATTTGGAAGAAACACCCGCTTGTGAGGCGGTAAAACATGCCACCGTTCCCATAATCTTTTTCCACGGTGAAGACGACAGATTCGTGCCCTGCTATATGAGCAAAATAAATTTCGATGCCTGTGCATCTAAAAAGTGCCTTGTGACTATGAAAGATGCGGCACACGGACTTTGTTATCTTGTCGAACCCGAAAGATACGTAAAATCAATAAAAGAATTTTTTGAAAATTAAAAGACCTGTCAACACAGGTCTTTTTTGTTATATATATGCACAGGCGGTGGCTATGCGCCTTGCTGCCTCTATGAGTGATGAAACCCTTGCAAATTCATTTGGTGTGTGAATATGTTCACCCGCTACGCCGATAGAATCCACACACGGAATTCCCGCTACGGTTACCTCTGCCGCATCCGAGCCGCCAAGGCTTCCTCTTGCCGTCAAAATTGGAAGACCGCATTTTTCATAAATTCCGTTCAAGGTTTCGAGTAGCATAAAATTGCGCTCGCTCTTTTCCATTGCAGGACGGGAAACTGTCTTTGTAACGGTACAAGACGTGCCATCTACAAACGCTTTGTTTGCTATATCCATAACGCGTTTATCGGCTTCTTCCATTTCCTCTACGGTGGCAAAACGCGTTTCGGCGCTGAAAACGCAACGGTCGGGAACGGTATTTTCATTTTGTCCGCCGTTTACAATTCCGCAGACACAAATTATGCCGTCTTTATCCTTCATTTTTTCAAGTTCTATAATTTTATGTGCCGCCTCTAATATAGCACTTGCGCCGCCTTCGGCACTGCGCGATGCGTGTATACTTTTGCCCGTAACTTCCAAACGGTAACGGCAAACACCTTTTCGCCAAAGCACCAAGGTATCGTCACGCGTGCTTTCACAGTTGAGAAACGCTACCGAATCCGCCGCTTTTTCACAAATATAGTTAATGGTGGCTTTGTTGCTTAGTATGCTGTTACATTCCTCGTCGGTTTCGAGCAAAAGGCGTATAGGACGGTCGGAAAAACCGCATTTATGGAGTGCTGTCATTGCCATAAGCGCCGCAACCGTGCCGCCTTTGCAATCCATTACTCCGGGGCCGTGCATAATATCGCCCTCGATTTTCACGGGTGGATTACCAAAGGAGCCAACGGGATGCACCGTATCAATATGTCCCGAAAGGGTTATGGGGCTTTTGTCGGCGCATTTATTCATCGTGATACAAACGCAGTCACCCGCGGCGGTTTGTGGAAAAATTTCTATATCCCAATCCATCTTTTTTGCATAGTCGCAAAAATATTTTCCTACCGCATCAACACCCGCTTTGTATTCGGTGGGGCTTTCTAAATTACCCACATTTTCCCAATGTTTTATAAACTCGGTTTCGAGTTCTTTAAGGGTATCGAAAAGTTTTTTAATGTCTACCATTTTATTTTTGAACTCTTTCTAAAGCATCAATATATTTTCGGGCAGACGCCTCGATTGCCGTAAAATTGCCGTCCGCTATGTGCTTTTTATTAACAATATCCGAGCCAATGCCAAAACCGAGAGCACCCGCACCGTAATATTCTGCCATATTGTCGGCGTTTACACCGCCGACAGCGAGAAAACGAATGTGAGAAAGCGGCGCTTTGACGTCTTTTAAGTATCCTGCGCCGAGTTTGCCAATGGGGAAAAGTTTTACAAAATCCGCACCTGCTCTGTGTGCGGCAGCGGCTTCCGACGGGGTAAACGCACCTGGGATTGAAACGAGTCCCATTTCTTTTGTTTTTCTAATAATATCAGGATTTGTGTCGGGCGAGATTATAAATTTACCGCCGACGGATTTTACAAGTTCAACCTGTTTTTCGGTTAGCACCGTACCCGCGCCGATTAACATTTTGTCGCCGAAATGGTCTACTAACATTTTTATATTGTCGGCTATTTGCTCGTCCGTTACAGTACCCGTTGCGTCAAAAGTACATTCGAGCAGACGAATACCGCCCCTATAAACCGCCTCAGCAAAAGGGAGAAGGTCTTCTCTTGCTACGCCGCGTACAATTACGATAACCTTTTCTTTTAATATTTTTTCTATCGTTTTTAGCATTATTTTATCCCCCACAAATATTCAAGTCCCGCGCGAAGTCTTATGAGTTCGTCTTCGTTTGTTTCGTCTATCGCACTACCGTTTTTAAGTTTTTCAAAATATGCATCCTGTGTTTCGCGCGTTGCGGCAACACCGAGTGCCGTAAGACTGTTTGGCATATTGTACTTGTTCATCAAAGACAGTAAAAATTCGTTATTTTCCACTTCGCCGTTAAAGAAGTTTTGAAGTAAAAGTCCCACGCCGACAATCTCGCCGTGCAGATATTCGCGGCTTTCTTCAAAATACAAAGCGCGAGTTGCCTCATAAAACTTATGGGCAAGGGCACATTGGTTAGAGCCGCGGGCAATACCGCTTATAACGCCCGTAACACCGATTGTTGCAAACGCCATTTGCTCTATCACCGCGGTGACGTCGCCTTTTTCCATATCCTTTATACACGCTTCGGTTTTAGCGTTAAGTTCCGAAAAAGATTTTTTTGAAAGCGTATAAGCCCAATCAAGTCCTATTGGATATTCGGTAACGTCATCGTTAAAACGTTGCTTGATTTCCACAAATTTTGCAAGTGCATCAAACACACCCGAAAGGAAAAGACGGACGGGTTGTTTTGCTATTATTTCGGTGTCACACAAAACCGCCGAAACCTCGTACCCGTAATGGCGGCTGCCAACCGTTCTGCCCTCTTTGGTGTAGCGGACACTCAAAGGTGTATACGCCGCACAGGTGGCAGAAGACGTGGGAACGTTAATAACAGGAAGATGCGCTTCGTCGCCTATGAGTTTTGCAAAATCCATCAAAACTCCGCCACCGACACCGACGATAACGTCAAATCCCTCTTTGAGTGCTTTCTCTGCAAGGGTTTTTGCATCTTCCTCGTTACAGGTGCCCGAATGAATGATTATTTCATATTTTAATTTGGCATCTTTTACGCTTTTTTCAATTTTTTCTCTTGTAAGCGAAAGTGCGGTCGGTCCGCCCACGATAAGCGGTGCTTTACCAAGACGCAAAACTTCGGCGCCGCATCTTGCAAGTGCATTAGGCTCTTGCAGATATCTTCCACATCCGATTCTAAACGACTCTTCTCTTATTGGCATAAAATATCACACTCCTATAGACATACTTTAATTTTAATGCTATAATATCCCTAATACAATAGGATTTATTGATAAAAACTTTAGAAATATTGCGGTGGTTATATGATTTTTAACACCTATGGAGAACAAAAAAACTCGGTAAACGGCATAACCCTTGTCAGCGCGGGACATATTTTTGCCAAAAAGGGACGTGAAATTTTAAGGCCAAACGGCAGAGACGACTGGCTTTTGTTTTTTGTTGCAAAGGAAGAAGAAACCTTTTATTTTGAAAACGTTAAAATCTGCAAAGCGGGCGGTTTTGTACTTTTTGCACCGGGTGAGCCGCAACACCATATATATAAAGGCGATAAAACCGCAGAATTTTATTACGTCCATTTCAAATGTGACGCGTTGCCCGACAATATAAACCTCAAAACGCGCAAAGTTTATAACCTCTCTTTTGGTTCGCAGGTGTGCGATACGTTTGAATATATCATTGATGAAATGCAAAAACGCGCACCGCACTATGAAAAACTTTGCACCTATCGGCTTTTGGGGCTTCTTTCTGAACTTGAACGTGCCGTAGCAGAAAAGAGCGAAAAGAAACCGCAAAGTTTCAACCGCATTGCCAAGGCTGTGCAATATATGAACAGGTATTATAACGAGGATACAAGTTTAGAAGATTTTGCAAAGATGTGCAATATGAGCAAATATCATTTTCTGCGCACGTTTTTACAGATTACTGGCAAATCACCCATTGAATACCGCAATGACATCCGCCTTTCCCACGCGGCAGAAATGCTCACAGAAGAGCGGCTTTCGGTTGAAGAAGTCGGCGCGACGGTAGGTTATTCTTCTGCATCATACTTCAGCAGCGCTTTCAAAAAGAAATTTTCCGTTTCACCAAAACAGTATCAGAAAAATATACATTAAAAAAGAGAGAGGACATCCTCTCTCTTTTTTTATTTTAATTGGTCGGCGAGGTCTAAGATTAGTTTTTCGGTCTTTTCCCAACCAAGACAAGGGTCGGTTATGGATTTGCCGTAGGTGTGTTCGCCCACACCCTGTGCGCCGTCCTCTATATAACTTTCTATCATAAGTCCTTTTACAAGACGTTTTATATCACCGTTGCAGTTGCGGCTATGAACAACGTCCTTTGCGATTCTTATCTGTTCTTCGTACTTTTTGCCCGAGTTTGCGTGGTTTGTATCGACAATTGCCGAAGGGTTCAAAAGTCCCGAAGAAGCGTACATATCATAAAGTTTAAGCAGGTCTTCATAATGGTAGTTAGAAACGCTTTTGCCCGCGTAATCAACGTAGCCGCGCATTATTGCGTGGGCATAGGGGTTACCCGCACTCTTAACTTCCCATCCGCGATATATAAAGGTATGGCTGCCTTGCGCCGCTTTTATGCCGTTCATCATAATAGAAAGGTCGCCACCCGTAGGGTTTTTCATACCGACAGGAATTGCAAGTCCGCTGGCTGTAAGGCGGTGTTGCTGATTCTCTACCGAACGGGCGCCAACCGCAACGTATGCGAGTAAATCCGAAAGGTAACGGTGGTTATCGGGATAAAGCATTTCATCCGCACAGGTAAATCCGTAGTCGCGAAGTGCCGAGAGATGTAAATCTCTTATTGCGATTATTCCCTTTAACATATCAGGTTTTTCATCGGGGTTGGGTTGGTGTAACATACCCTTATAACCCTCGCCTGTTGTGCGCGGTTTGTTTGTATATATACGCGGAATGATTAGGATTTTTTCTGCTACCTTTTCCTGTACTTTACGCAGACGCGATATGTAATCAAGCACACTTTCGCTGTTGTCTGCCGAACAAGGACCGATTATAAGCATAAACTTATCGCTTTCTCCAGCAAAGATTTTCTTAATCTCCGCATCGCGCTCGGTCTTTACTCTTTCCATATCCGCGGTTATGGGATAATGACTTTTAACCTGTTTCGGTACGGGTAATTTTCTGTAAAACTCTAAATTCATAATAACACCTAATTCTTTTTGTCAAATTTGCGGCGGCGGACGGAAGACGTGCACATCATATCGCGCATTTCTTCGCGGTTGCCGTTTTTTATAGTAGCATACAGTTTATCAAACGTTTCGCGGTATGCGTCCATTTCGCTCAATAGCGCATCGCGGTTAAGCAAAAACAGTTCACTCCACATTTCGTCGTTAATGTTGGCAATACGAGTTAAATCGCGGAACGAGTCACCCGTATATTTTACAAGGTCTTCGTTATCGTTTGCACACATAAGCGACACCGCAATACAGTGTGTAAGCTGGGACAAAAACGCAATCATTTTATCGTGCTCTTCAGGGGAAAGTACCGAGATTTTGGCAAACCCAAGCGTCTCTCCCAAAGATTTGCAAAGTTCAATCGCGTTTTGCGTGTTGCTTTCAGTCGGCACAACGATATAGTTTGCATTTTTAAAAATTTTGTCGTCGCTGTTTTGAACACCGCCAACCTCACGTCCTGCCATTGGGTGCGCTGATATAAACTCTACGCCTTTTGGTAAGCGCGACTGTATATCGTAAACAATACACTCCTTAACACCCGTTACATCGGTTATTACCGTACCGCTTTTAATAAGATGAGCGTTTTCTTCAATCCATTTTTTGAAAACATTGGGGTAAAGCGCGAAGACGATTATATCTGCTTCGGCTATAATTTCTTCGTCAACCTTTGTTGTGCCTTTGTCTATGATGCCGTTTTCAAGTGCGTAATCAACGTCTTCTTGCGAAAGCGTTATTGCAAAAACGCTAAAGCCTTGTTTTTTTAGCGCCATTGCATAGCATCCGCCCAAAAGTCCAAGACCTACTATGAGTATTTTTTTATCTTTGCTCAGTTTCATTTTACTCTATTCCTATCATAAGAGATTGTATTGTTTCAAAAAAATCGGGGTAACTTTTGCTTACCGCCTCTGCGCCCGAAATGGTGCCGCCGTATATGCTGCACAAAAGCGAAAGTGCCATTACAACACGGTGGTCGTTATGACCGCAAAGTATATCTTTCGGCGAATGTAAAGTTCCGCCTTTAATTTCTATTTCATTCTCTCCTATTATCACTTCGGCGCCGAATTTTTTAAGTTCTTCCGCCATCGCGGCGCCGCGGTCCGATTCCTTTATTTTAAGACGTTTTGTGCCGACAAAATGCGCACCGCCAAAATGCGCCGAAAGCGCAAACATAACTGGTGCTAAATCGGGGCAGTCGGACAAATCAAACTGTTTTTCTCCGTTTTTAAGTGCGCAAAACATATCCTTATATACGCGGTCGCCCTGTAAGGTTTGGCTATTTAATCCTAAAACCTCAACTTCGCCGCCTAAAAGGTTAAACGCATCTAAAAACGCGGCATTACTACAGTCGCCTTCCACAGTAATTTCTGTGCTCTTATATTTTTGGTTACCCTTTATGTAAAAAACGTTATCATTTTTTAATATTTCAATACCAAACTGTGACAAAACCGAAAGCGTTATGTCTACGTACGATTCACTTTCAAAATTGCCTGTGACTATGATTTTGCTATCCCCCGAAAGTATCGGCAGCGCATACAAAAGTCCCGTTATAAACTGGCTTGAAATATCGCCGCGAACGTAATATTCACCCGATTTTAACACTCCGCCTATTGTGACGCTTGTGCTTTCTTGTTTATAATATATGTTTTGTTTTTCGCAAATTTCACTGTAAACCGAAAGCGGTCTTGTGAATAGTTTTTCGGTACCCTGTAAGGTAATTTCATTTTCACAGCACATACAAAGCGGCATTAAAAAGCGCAACGTACTGCCGCTTTCATTACAAGGAAGCGGCGTTTCATTTTTTAAATTGTTTATGCAAAGTCCGCCGATTTTTACGTCGGTTCCGTCAATTTCTACGTTAGCACCGAGCGCTTTTAACGATTCGAGCGTTGCTTTTATATCTTTTGAAAAGGCAATATTTTTAACGGTACTGCCCGTAGACAGTGCCGCACAAATCAGGGCGCGGTGTGCCACGGATTTTGATGGCGGTGCATAAACTTTGCCTACAGCCTTGCTCTTACTTATGGTAACAGTCATTATTTTTCTATTGCCCCCAAAAGATAATCAAGCGCCTCTATATATCCCATAAAGCCGTGACCTGTGATGGTTTTTTCGCAATATTCGCGTACAAAACTTATCTGTCTATAATCTTCACGCTTGGAAACGTCCGAAATATGCACTTCAACCGCAGGAATTCCAACCGCTTTTAGCGCGTCAAGCAATGCAACGCTTGTATGCGTATATGCGGCGGGGTTGATAACAATGCCGTCTACACTTCCGTAGGCTTCCTGTATTTTATCAACGATTGCGCCCTCGTGATTAGACTGAAAAAGTTCTATCTCGATACCGACTTTTTCCGCGTGGGATAAAAGCATATCGCACAAATCTTTATAGGTTTTGTTGCCGTAAATGTCGGGCTCACGAATTCCTAACATATTTATATTAGGCCCGTTAATTACCAAAAATTTCATTTTTCCATTCCTTTATGATTTTTTTAGCATTACACTCTTTGTCCTTTATGGGAACAAAACGTATATCGGCTGTTTCTTTATAAATAGAATAGCGTTCATCATAACGCTTTTTTAGCAAATCCATATTTCTTGAAAGCGGGCGGTCGCTTGTTGTTATGAGATATTTAAGCGGACGGTCTATGAAAACTATTTTACCGTTTTGGCGTAAATATTCTACGTTTTCTTCCCTTAATACCGCGCCGCCGCCCGTAGCGATTACGGTGTGCTGTAGTGTGGACACCTCTTTTATAACCGCGCTTTCTAAATCACGAAAAGCCTTTTCGCCCTCGCTTTCGAAAATTTCAGGTATGGATTTACCCGCTTTTTCGGCTATCAAGGTATCGGTATCAACAAAGTCCATTGAAAGCATCTCTGCCACCATCTTGCCAAGTGTGGATTTGCCGCAACTTGGCATTCCCGTCAGCACCACGTTTTCCTTGGAAAAGAGAATTTGCTTGTAAATTTTTTCTATTTTCTCTGTCGGTACGTTTTCGTTTACAAATTTTTCTGCCGCAATCGCCGCCTGTGCTACGAGCATATAAAGTCCGCCTGTGGCTTTTATGCCACGCTTTACCGCTTCACGCACAATGCGCGAACGAAGAGGATTATAAACAGCGTCCACTACGGCGCATAAATTTTCAAACGGCTCTAAACTTATGGCGGTGGTATCAATATTAGGGTACATTCCGCAGGGTGTTGTGTTTATAATAACTTCCGCATCGGAATGTTTATTTATCGCGGTTTCGTAACTTATAAGGTCGCCTGTTTCTTTGCGGGAAACGCGCAAAACTTCGCTTGCACCAAGGTCACACGAGAGCGTATATGCCGTTTTACAGGTGCCGCCGCTGCCCAAAATTAAAACCTTTTTACCGCACAAATCAATACCCTCATAATCGAGCAACGCTTTCATACCAAGGTAATCGGTATTGTAGCCGTACAGTTTGCCGTCTTTGTTGACAATGGTATTAACAGCGCCGATTTTCTTTGCGGTATCACTTACGAAATCAAGGTGCGGTATTACCGTTTCCTTGTATGGAATTGTAACGTTGATAGCCTTGAAATCGCGTTTTTTCAAAAATTCGCCAACCGCATCGCGCGGTAATTCCAAAAGATTATATTCGTAACTGAAAAGCAGATTGTGAATTTCCTTTGAAAAACTGTGTGTCAGTTTTTCGCCTATACATCCGTACTCCATTACTGTGCCAACCAATCCGTTCCAAAACGCGTTGCAAGTACGTCAGCGAGAGCAATAGCCGTTACGGCGTCAATTACCGCACGGGCACGGTGAACAATACACGCATCGTGTCTGCCCTTGGCGGCAAGTGTTGCGTTTTCACGCGTTTTTATGTTGACTGTTTCCTGCTCTTTTGCAATAGTGGGGGTGGGGCGTATAACACAGTTGAATGTTACAGGCATTCCGTTTGTAATGCCGCCGTTTATACCGCCCGCACTATTTGTTTTGGTCTTGATTTCGCCGTTTTCCATATAGAAAGCATCGTTAGCCTCACTGCCTTTCATTGTAGCCAATGAGAAACCTGCTCCGAACTCCACTCCTTTAACGGCGGGAACCGAGAAAAGCGCGTGGGCAAGTACACCCTCGAGCGTGTCAAACCATGGTTCGCCCACGCCTGCTGGCAGACCGACTATTGCGGTGGAAAGCACACCGCCGACGCTGTCACCCTCTGCCTTTGCCAAGAGAATTTTTTCGGTCATTTTTTCTTCTGCCGATTCATCAAGCACGGCGAAATATTTGTCTTTAATAGATGCTATATCCGCCGCTATATCAGAAAAATGTCTATCCTCTACACCCGCTATACTTTTTATATGGGTGCCAATATATATGCCCTTGTTTTCGAGTGCGGGGATTAAAATTCCAGCCGCCGCAACGAGCGCCGCAGTCAGTCGTCCGCTTTGGTGGCCGCCGCCGCGATAATCCTCTGCACCGCCGTATTTAACGTCTGCCGCAAAATCAGCGTGTGACGGGCGGACGTTATAACGCATATCACCGTAATCGGCGCTTTTGGTGTCCGCGTTGGGTATTAGTATGCAAATCGGGGTGCCGGTGGTTTTGCCTTCAAACACGCCGCTTTCAATTACATATTCGTCCTTTTCTTTGCGCGATGTGGAAATATCACCGCTTGGACGGCGAAGCGATAAAAGCGCGTCTATCCTGTCGCGGTTTATTGGAATATTCGGTGCAACACCATCAAGCACTACGCCTATAGCGGCGCCGTGGCTTTCGCCGAAAAGCGTTACGCTTACGTTATTTCCAAACGTGTTTTTCATCTAAAGCACCTGCCTTATCATATCCGCATATTCGGAGAATGATATTTTTTTAAGTTCGAAACTGCCCGCCGTTTTAACGTAGACAACCGTTATGCTGTCGCCCGACATTTTTTTGTCGTGACTTGCGGCATTTATAAGTGTTTCTTTATCAAAATCTATTTTTGTAGGAAGATTTAATCTTTCTAAAACGGGAATAAGTCTTTCACGCACCGAACTGCTACACATTGGTATCATACCAAGCGCAACACATTCGCCGTGGTAATAGTTTTCCATCCCTTCTGCGCTTTCAATAGCGTGGGCTAAGGTGTGACCGAAGTTTAAAATTTTGCGAAGTCCGCCCTCAAACTCGTCTTGCTCAACCACCTGTTTTTTTATGTAAAGCGCACGTTCAATTACAACGTCAAGACTGTCGCTGATATTGGATTTTTCAAAAATCTGAAACAGTTCTTCGTCACTTGTAAGTGCCATTTTGACGGCTTCCGATAAACCGTTGCTTATCTGTCTTGCAGGTAACGTTTTGAGCGTATCGGGGTCGATAAGTACTGCGCGGGGTGGATAAAATGCGCCCACAATATTCTTGTAACCGCCAAAATCTATTGCCGTTTTGCCGCCTATGGAACTATCCACCTGTGACAAAACCGTGGTGGGAACGTTATAAAAATCTATGCCGCGCATATAGGTTGCGGCAACAAAACCCGCAAGGTCACCCACTACGCCTCCACCAACGGCGACAACACAATCGGTTCTTGTGAAACCGTTTTCTACTAAGGTTTGCAAAACGTCGCTATAGGTATCAATCTGTTTGGATTTTTCGCCCTCGGGTATTGTCTTTATAACGGGCGTTTTACACTGTTCGGCAACCGTTTGTGCATATTCTTTCGGCACGCCCGTATCGGTCACTATCAGTACGCGGCGATTGAGATTAAAAATCTCGCCCGCTTTTTCTAAGGCGCCGCGTTTTAAGCGTATATTATACGAACCTCTGCCCGTTTTAACCGTGATTGTCATTTTATCACCCTTAAACTTTTATCTCTTTTTCGAAACTGCCAAGCACTTTTACGCTGTTGCAACAGTCACAGAGTTCTTTTAACATTTTTTCACCCTGTGCCGTAGCGAGGCTGCCTTCGCCCTCGGCATAGAAATAATAGTCCCACATAAGTTCTTTGGTGGGACGGCTTTTTAGTGCGCGCAAATTAAATCCGTGTTCACCAATAACCGAAACGGCACGACCAAGCGAACCCGCCGCGTTTTTAACCGTGAAAAGCATAACGAAATGATTATCGTTCACACTCTTTACACGCTCTGCACGGGAAAATACCGCAAAGCGCGTTGTGTTATTGCTGTTTTGGTTTATGTGTCCCTCAATTTTTGTGAGAGAAAATTCCTCTGCCGCCTCTTCACTTGCGATTGCGGCAATATCGGTTCTGCCCGACTCTGCCACGTATTTTGCGGCAACGGCGGTGTTAACCGCCTCTTCTGTTTTGAATCCGTATTTTTCAATATATGCGGCACATTGACCGAGCGCCTGCGGATGGCTCATTACGGTCTTAATGCTTGAAAGCGTTGCGCCGCTGTTGCCAAGCAGATTTTGCACAATCTCGGCTTCATATATGCCCGTTATGTAAAGGTTTCCAAAAAAGGCAAGGTCAAGCACCTTGTTAACGTCACCGTTAAAACTGTTTTCAATCGGCAAGAGCGCACAGTCGCACTCGCCTGACACAACCGCCTCGTACGCGGCGGCAAAATCACCGTATCCCACAGCCGTTCCGTCAGGGAAAACGCGTTTTGCAACTATATTGGCAAACGCGCCTGTAACACCACTGTATGCAACGCGCATTCCGTCAAGCAAACGGTGTTGAAACGCCTTTGAAAGTTCCATATTGTTCTGCAAGAAACTTACGTAATACGAACGGTAGTCGTCGTCGGCTATCGAATCTGAATTGCGTTTTATAACCTCTGCCTCGCGGGCGGCATCGGTAACGGGAACACCATGTTCTTTTTTGTATTCCGCTACAATTTTGACGGCATCCATGCGCTTTATGAAAAGTTCTGCCATCTGTTTATCAATTGCATTAATATCTTCTCTTGCTTTGTTAAGGTCAGCCATTTTTTATCTCCTTATATAATTCTCGGAATGCTGGGATTGCGCGTTCTATAACGCTTTTTTCTACACAGTATGCAATCCTCACGTAGCCACCGCAACCGAAATCGTCGCTCGGTACCAATAATAGTTCGTATTCTTTTGCCTTTTCGCAAAACTCCTTTGCGTCTGGCATTGGGGATTTAAGGAAAAGATAAAACGCGCCTTCGGGTTTTACCGCTGTAAATCCTATTTCGGTCAGCGCATTATAAAGCAAAGTACGGTTTTCATTATACGCCTCTATATTTGGCGCGATACCGTCACATTCTGCAACAACGCGTTGCCACATACTCGGCGCACAGACGTAACCCATACTTCTTGCGGCGCCGCAAACGGCATAAAACACGTCTTCGGCATATTGCATTTGGGGAGACACCATAATATATCCTATTCTCTCACCCGGTATGGAAAGCGATTTACTATACGAATAGCAAACCACAGTATCATCATAGTAGTTTGGAATATAGGGCACGAAAACGTCGCCGTAGACGATTTCTCTATACGGCTCGTCGGCAATTACCGTTATATGCGTACCGTACTGTTCGCGCTTTTCTTTTAGTAAATCTGAAAGGGCGATTATATCGTCTTCCGAATAGACAACTCCCGTTGGGTTACAGGGGGAATTTATTATTATTGCACGTGTTTTTTTGTTTGTCGCATTTTTAATTTTTTCAATATCAAGGGTGAAGGTATCCCGTTTTGTCGGGACCTCAACCACAGTAGCACCTGCGTTTTCTATAAACACGCGGTATTCGGGGAAATAGGGAGAAAGCACCAAAACTTCATCCTTTTCCCCCGCTATTGCCGAAAGCGTACAAGAAAGTGACGCCGCCGCGCCGCAGGTCATATAAATAAGTTCGGGGTTGGCTTTGAAGTCGAAACGGTTATATGTTTTTTTTGCTATTTTTTCTCTGACCGCCATAGCACCCGCGGCAGAAGTATAGCCGTGAAGTGCCACCGTCGTTTCGTTTTCAATTAGTTCTTTAAGGCAATCGGTAACCGCTTGCGGTGACGGTACACTTGGGTTTCCAAGACTGAAATCAAAGACGTTTTCCTCTCCGATTTCCCTTTTTCTTCTCATAGAATATTCGAATATTTCGCGTATGGTGGAACGCTTTTTGCCAAGCGCCAACGCACGTTCGGTTATCAAAAAATCACCCCTTAATAAAAGAATTACGCAGCCTATGCTGCGTTCTTCTTTAGTTTTTCCTCCGCCTTTTTAACAATGAAAAACGCAAGGAAAGCAAACGTTATGCCAAGCGCCGCACCCGCAAGTACGTCGGTTGGATAGTGTACGTATAAATAGAGTCTTGAAAGCGCTATAAGCGTTGCCAAAACAAGCGCGGGTATACCAATACGCTTATTATAAAGCGTCATAGCGGTTGCCGCCTCAAACGATGCTAAAGTGTGGCCCGATGGAAAAGAATAATCGGAAAGGCGTGAAACTAAGAGCGTCACCGATTCGTTAAGGTCGTATGGGCGAATTCGCGCTACAACGTTTTTTAAGAATACGTTACCCGTGAGGAAGCCAAGCAACAACGCAATACCCATCGTAAGTCCCATCTTGCGCGTTTTCTTGAAAATAATAAAGAAAACCGAAAGCGCTATCCAAAAAATGCCGTGGTCGCCAAACTTGGTTATAAAAGGCATAAACACATCAAGCGCCTTGCAAGTAAAAGTTTCTTTTATAAAATCCAGAATGGAAAGTTCAAACAAATTCATATTTTAACCCTCTATACCCTGCATATCGAAAACGAGATACGATTTGCCCGATTTTTTAAGGAATATATTTTTCTTAAAATGGTCCTTGTACTCCTTGCCTCTTCTGACAAGAACCTGCGTAAATTCAACACGGCAACAATAAACGTCATCCGAATATTTATAAACGTCGCCGTTTTTCACATCATCAAAACGATAACTTTCGTGGTCAAGCGCAAACATTACAAGACTTGTTCTGATGTTTTCGTAAAATTCGCACTTTTTATCAAAGTAAGCCGCAACCTTGCCAAGCGAAGAGTCTTCCTGCATATAGGCGGCATAGGTTTTGGATGCGTCGGTTGCAAACTTCAAAATATCGGCTTTTTCTTTTTCTTCAACAAACTGCAATACCGAAATATCGTTTCCGTTTTTAACTACCTCAAGTTTTTTGCCGTCTTGCGTTGCGGTAACGGTAACGTCAGCACTGATAAGGTTTTTAAGTTTTGCGGTCTGCCGACTGTTATATTCCTTGTTTCCCAATTCCTTTTTGATAGAATCGGTAAGTTCTACATCTTTTCTTTCATTTTTATCAAGCGGAACACCGTTAATTTCGATTTCCGCGTTTTCGGGCATTGAAAGATTTATTTCCGTGTAGAACGATTTATCAAGTTCGCAACCCATAACCTCGTATTTAGAGGTGCCAATAGCGGACGCCTTGCCTACGCGGCGGAGATAAACCTGCATAATTTTCTCATCGCCCGATTTTACAACGTACGCCATATCACATCCTTCGGGACGCTTGGCAGATGACGATGCCGAAAGTTCTTTTCCCTCTACTTTTGATTTAACGGCGGCATTGACAGCGTCCTCTGCATCATAGGGTGACAGGGCAAGGTTTGCCCCCGTTTTGAGCGCATAAACGTCGCCCGTTTTGAGGTTGTTTTCAATAATTTTGTTTACAATTGTGGCAGGTTGTCCCGCTTCATAACCTTTAAGCCAACCGCCCAAAAGGAAAAGTGCAACTACAAGAAGTACCGCGAATACTGCAAGCACGGAAAAATATATTTTGTAAAAAAGTGAATTTTTAAGCATTTTTATTCCCCCGTGATTATAAAGTACGTCGGTATTCTTCTTGGATTTGTAAAGGCTTTATAGCGGTTTACAAGTCCGCGTTTTTGATATTCGTCAAGTTCATCCGTGTTAACGGTGTATTTGTTGAAATAGTCGCGGTAATAAAGCATAGCAGACGAGCCGCCGTCAAGCATACCCGCGTTGACCGCGCCGTATTTTGACATTATATCAATAACGTCGTTTCGACTCGCGCCGATACTGTCAGCACAGCGTCCGTCGGTTACAAGCATTATAACCGTACCGTCCGCGCGTTGACCGATTGCCGTTCTTTGTGCTGTACCCGTGTTCAGGTCGCCGTAGTGCAAATCAATCTTATCGCCGTTTTGGGTTATGAGTACGTTTCCGTTCTGGAACGAAACGGCGTCACGAATTCCAAGCGCTTCGGCTTCTTTTTGCGTCATGCTTTCGCGGCAGATTAAACGGTTGTTTTTATCAAAACCGATAAAGGTACGTTTAAGTCCGTCGCTCCAGACCATTTTGCCGCCCGAATAGGTAAGTCCCATCGGTCGCGCGCCGTTGCCGACACCGCCTGCATCCAAAAATTCACCGCCGTTAATAGCGGCAACCGCGTTATATTTTGCAACCATATCAAAAATACGTTTGCCTTCGGTTGCGGATTTGAAGCTTTCGGATGACACGCCAACCGTAACACGCGCAGGGTCTTTTACAAGCAACAAGTAGGCTTTATACTTCGGTTCTCTTATGAAAATAAGTTTCATACCGTCAATAGCGTCTTCCCACTCGTCTTGGTCCGCAACCTCAGTATAATCGCTGCTATCAATACTGTCGGTATTAAGTTTTTGGCTGTTTTCCATTATGTTGTCAACCGTTTCTTTAGAGAGAAACAGTCCCGGAACCCATTTGGTTGCGCTTGCCTGTTTTGCCGAGATTACAAGCATATCTCTAAGGCTCTCGCTCGGTCCGTAACAGATTACGATACAGGCAGATATTACGGTAACGAGCACCATACCGATTGCAGTGCCCACAGATAAAAGCGAACGTTTTACGATTTTGCCTGCGGTCAGTTTTTCTTTCTTTTCTTCTGCGTATTTTTTAGGTTTTTTCTCGGTTTTCTTATCCGAGAAAACCCACAAACGCTGTATGCGGTAACTTAAAAAGAAAAGTATTGTATCAACAACTATTTTAATAAGCGTACTGCCGCCCGCTCCCGTTGATAAAAGCGCAGAGAGCATTGTCACAAGTCCCGCCGATATTAGCATCTGCGGAACGGCAAGTGCATAATACTTCAAAAGCGTATCTTTTGCCTTTGCTTCGCTTTTGAAAACTTTTTTGCGATTTATTGAATAGTTTACAAAGGAAGAAATCACACGCGCGAGTGCGGTTGACGCCGCCTCTGTAAATCCTAAAAGCAGTGACGATAAAAGTCGGCATAAAATATAAAACGCCGCAATATCGGTCACAAACGAAACAATTGAACTGATGAAATAGGAGAGAACAAACTTATATATTCTGATTGAATCTTTTATAGGGTGGAAGTGTGACGTTTTATTTTCCTCAATATAAACGGTATCAATCTTGACTTCTTTCCACTTTATGCCCTTTTGACCGAATTTTAAGAGCATATTGGTTTCGTATTCAAAACGCGAGCCCTCAATCTTTATAAGAAGCGGAAGCATTGATGCGGGGAATGCGCGAAGTCCCGTTTGGGTATCTGAAATATTTATACCGCAAAGGAGTTTGAAAACAAGCGAAGTGCTCTTGTTGCCGAAACGGCTTCTTGCGGGGACATCAGGAAGTGAAAAATCACGGCAACCCAAAATTACCGTATCTTCGTTTGATAACAGTTCCTCTTTACAAGCAAGTACGTCCTTTGGCAGATGTTGACCGTCACCGTCAACCGTTATAACACCCGCTACGTCATCACAGTTGTGTATTAAATGTCTGAAAGCCGTTTTAAGTGCGGCACCCTTGCCCCTGTTTTGAGAAAGGCGCAATAAAGTAAGCCCCTCTTCTTCGGGCGGAAAGAATTTTCTATTCTTTTTATTACTTCCGTCATCGACGAGCAAGAAACGGTCAAACCCGACTTCCCTTAGTCCCTCAACCGTTTTTTGCAGTTTCTCGTCAGGGTCAAGCGACGGAATTACAATATAAACCTTACCTTCCACAAAATTCACCCCTAAAATCATTCGTACCAATTATTTTATTACTATTTATATAAAAATTCAAGTTAAAATCTTGTTATATATTATTTAATATAGGCTTCAAGTCTGTAAATCGGTTTTCCGAGAGCCGTAAACTGCGCCTCATACTCGGTCATAATGTTACCCTCAAAGCCGCTGTTATGTAGGTCAAGACTTACGTTTTTAAGCGCAAAACCGCAGGACGCAAAACTCTCAACCGAATACTCGAAAAAGTGCATATTATCGGTCTTTTGATGTATTTCGGCGCCCTCTTTAAGTATGTCCTTATAAATTTCCAAAAAGCGCGGATTGGTAAGGCGGTGTGCGGCGTATGCTTTTTTGGGGAACGGGCAAGAAAAATTAAGATAAATCCGGTCTATAGAGCCGTCTTTTATAAACTTTTTAAGATACTCGGCACCGCCCAACATAAAGTGAAGATTTTTAATGTCTTTTCCCTGTTCACAAGCGGTTATGAGCACGTTTGCCGTTTTTTCAACAGCAAGTACGTTTACGTCGGGATTTTCTTCTGCCAATTCTTTCGCAAAACCGCCTTTACCGCAACCGATTTCGAGATAAACAGGATTATCGTTACCAAAAAATTCTTTGGTGTCTATATAAGTTTTTTCCTCGTTTGTCATTCGGTAATCACGCTCTGACGTTTCCATATAAAAGAGGTTATCACAAAGGGAGAGTCGCTCTTCTAAATTTTTCTTTTTGCGCATTCGCATAAAATTGCCTCGTTTCTGCATTTTGATATATCATTTATTATACCATAACAAATAATTTTTTCAAAGTCTTATGAAAAATTTGTTATTTTTTCGACAATCTTTGTAATTTTCTCTTGTGTTTTTAGTTTCGTTTATGTATAATGATTGGTGGATTATTACCGAAAGGAGTAATGATATGATTTATTCAAAAGAAGTAGAAGAAATGTGTCCTGTTGCACAGGGCGTTCACCACGGTGCCGCTCCCATTCCGGAAGAGGCTCTTTGGGTGAAATCAAAGGAAGTTAAGGATATTTCCGGTTTTACACACGGAATCGGTTGGTGTGCTCCCCAGCAGGGTGCTTGCAAACTTACCCTTAACGTTAAGGAAGGTATAATTGAAGAGGCTTTGGTTGAAACCATCGGTTGCTCGGGTATGACTCACTCTGCCGCTATGGCATCCGAAATTCTTCCCGGTCTTACCGTGCTTGAAGCACTTAATACCGACCTCGTTTGTGACGCTATCAACACCGCTATGCGTGAACTTTTCTTGCAGATTGTTTACGGCAGAACACAGAGTGCTTTCTCTGAAAACGGTTTGGCTGTAGGTGCAGGACTTGAGGACCTTGGTAAAGGCCTTCGTTCACAGGTTGGTACTATGTACGGTACCAAAGATAAAGGTGTTCGCTACCTTGAAATGACCGAAGGCTATTGCACAAGAATGGCTCTTGATGAAAATGATGAAGTTATCGGCTACGAGTTCGTTTCTCTTGGCAAGATGACCGATCTTATTAAGA
>JAFPBM010000189.1 GCA_017424125.1 Clostridia bacterium
GCAGCCAATCTGGCCTCCGAGGAACTGAAAGCCCTTCGCAAGCAGCTCCAGGACAGCGCTGATGCTACGGGAATCAATCAGCGTCAGGCAGATATCCGCAGGAATCTGAACGAGGTAGAAGATAAGCTCCGTAGCACCCAACCCAAGACCGAACGTCCCGCGCCTACAAGAGGGGTCCTCGTAGGTGATACAGTCGAGCTCCTGAAGCTCGGGACCAAGGCCAGTGTCATCGCGATCAACAAAGACGGCACGTATCAGCTCCAGGCAGGCATCCTGAAGATGAATGCCCGCGCAGACGAGGTCTATCTCCTTGAACACGAAAACCCCTACAAGACTAAGGGAGGACGTCCTGCGCACTCCGGCCGTGAGATGAAGATGTCCGCGACACCCTCGGAAGTTGATCTCAGAGGCATGGATTCCGTAGAGGCGGTCTGTGTCCTGGAGCGGTACCTGGATGAGGCAATGCGCGGCAATCTCTCCTCGGTACGTATCATCCACGGAAAGGGAACAGGTACCCTGCGCGCCGCCGTCCATCAGTCTCTCAAGAAGAATAAATACATCAAAAAATACCGATTAGGCCAGTATGGCGAGGGCGAGGACGTGAGGTTGAAGATGGCGCCGATTACGGATTTTCGGCACCGCTTTACACGCTTTCACTAAAACTGCGTGACGGGGGCGAAAAAACTTTACTTTTGGGTAACAAAACCCCAAGTTCATCCGGCTTTTACGCAAAGGAATCAAGCGGCGACAAGGTTTATCTTGTATCAACCGACACCGCCGACCTTCTTGATATGAAAAATGAAGAGTTTTCAATCAAAACGGTCATCGCGGCACAACAATCCACAGACGCGACCAAAGCATATTTCTCAGAAGATACACTTACCTTCTTTGATACTATGACCATTGCACGCAAGGGTGAAAAAACCATTTCGTTTATATCAAGTTTCGACGAAGATACAAACCAAATGCTTCCTTATACACTGGTATCGCCCTATACCCGCGCAGCCGATACCGATGCGGTTACCAATCTTGTAACGCTTGCATCGGGCGGACTTAACGCCGATTCGGCATATGCGTTTAACCCCACCGCAAAAGATTTGCAACTTTACGGAATGACAAATCCCGAACTTGTGTTTGAACTTAAGTACGGCAGTAACGTTATCAAGTTTTCGGCAACAAAACAGTCAGACGGCGACTTTGCCGTTATGACGCCCGAAAACAGCAAAATTATCTTTAGGGTTGCGGCTTCGAACATAACCTTTGCCGACACCGCGCTTGAAGACTTTTTAAGTTCTATGCCGTTTATTGAGATGATTACCAATTTTGAAAGTTTCACATTTGAAACCGAAAGCGGTAAAAACGTCTTCACTATGTCCTATGAAAAGGACGAAAACGGCGAAGAACAAATAGCCTCTATTAAGGCAAACGGCAAGGAAATTGAAAAGGAACAGTTCCAGACCTATTATCAGCATCTCGTCGGCACCGAGCCGAGCGACGCCGTTTTCGAAAAGGTTAACAAAACGGCTGACTTTACTATTTTCTGCAAGGCAAGACCCGGTCAAAAGGATTTCACATTGAAGTTTATAAAGAGCACCGACCGCCGCTATTATTATGAAATCAACGGCGAACCGATTGGACTCGTTTCGACTACTTACGTTGAAAAACTTATGAACTATCAAAGAGACCTTGCGAACGGAAAAACCATTCCGGAATTCTAAAAAAGAAAACCCGTCTCAATCGAGACGGGTTTTTGGCACCCACAGTAGGAATCGAACCTGCATCTAAGTCTTAGGAGGACCTTATTCTATCCGTTGAACTATGTGGGCATGTATGGGGCGAATGTTCGCCCCTTTTTTATTAGAATTTGATGCGTTCGCGAATGTATGCGGCAACGTCTTCTATCTTGATACGTACCTGCTCCATTGTGTCGCGGTCGCGGACGGTTACGCAACCGTCTTCTTCGGAATCAAAGTCGTAGGTAATGCAGAAAACGGTGCCGATTTCGTCCTCGCGGCTGTAACGTTTACCGATTGAACCTGTTTCGTCATAATCAACGCTAAACTCTTCAGAGAGCATATCGCGCAGAGCCATTGCCTTTTCGCCGAGTTTCTTTGAAAGCGGCAAAACGGCTGCCTTAAACGGTGCGAGTGCGGGGTGGAACTTCATAACCGTACGTTTTTCGCCGTTGGGCTTAACCTCTTCATTGTAAGCATCGCAAAGGAACGCGAGTGTTACGCGGTCCGCGCCGAGCGACGGTTCAATAACGTAGGGAATGTATTTTTCGTTTGTTTCGGGGTCAAAATATTCCATAGCCTCACCGCTGTGGTTGGCGTGTTGCGTAAGGTCGTAGTCGGTGCGGTCGGCAATACCCCAAAGTTCGCCCCAACCGAACGGGAAGAGATACTCAAAGTCTGTCGTTGCCTTGGAATAGAAGCAAAGTTCTTCAGGGTCGTGGTCACGAAGACGAAGATTTTCTTCGGCAATGCCAAGGTCTAAAAGCCATTTACGGCAGTATGCGCGCCAATAGTCAAACCATTCAAGGTCAGTGCCGGGTTTGCAGAAAAATTCAAGTTCCATCTGCTCAAACTCGCGTATACGGAAGATGAAGTTGCCGGGTGTGATTTCGTTGCGGAAAGATTTACCGATTTGACCAACACCGAAAGGCATTTTTTTGCGTGTTGTACGCATAATATTTTTAAAGTTAACAAAAATACCCTGTGCGGTTTCGGGGCGAAGATATAAGGTCGAGGTTGAATCCTCGGTTACGCCCTGGAAAGTTTTAAACATTAAATTAAACTTACGGATATCGGTAAAATCACCCGAACCGCAAGAGGGACATACAATATGATGTTCCTTAATATAGTTCATCATCTCTTCGTCCGACCAACCTGCAGGATTATCCGAAAGGCCGTTTTCGGCAACGAAGTCTTCAATAAGTTTATCGGCGCGGTGACGCGTTTTGCAGACTTTGCAGTCCATAAGCGGGTCAGAGAATCCACCAAGGTGGCCCGAGGCTACCCATGTTTCAGGGTTCATCAAAATTGCGCTGTCAAGTCCCACGTTATAGGGGCACTGCTGTACGAATTTTTTCCACCAAGCCTTTTTGATGTTATTCTTAAGTTCTACGCCAAGAGGGCCGTAATCCCACGAGTTTGCAAGGCCGCCGTAGATTTCACTACCCGGATATACAAATCCGCGGCCCTTGGCAAGAGCAACTATTGTTTCCATTGTTTTTTCGGTACTCATCACATTTCCTCCACAGAAGACATAATTTAACAAATATAATAATAATGCCAAAACGCCTTAAAGTCAAGGCTTTTTGCATTGACAAACGGCGCATTTTGATATATAATCACATTAAAAATAAAAGGAGAATGATTATGAACAGAAATATAGAACTGCACGATTTTGATTTTGGTACGTTTATGGAAGCGGTTGATATGTGCAAAGGCGACGTTTTCCTCGAAACGAGTGAGGGCGACGTGCTCAATCTTAAATCAAAACTCTGCCAAATGATTGGTATTTCCAATATTTTAAAGGGCGCAAACGTTGAAGAAATGACAATTCGTTGCGCCAATCCCGAAGACGAGAGCATTATGTTCCGCTTCAACCTCTACCGTGAACTTCCCAAAAAAGACTAAGAAAAACGACCTCGAAAGAGGTCGTTTTTTTATTATTTTTGAACGATTTTTTCGGTTCCGCCCATGTAGGGTTGTAATGCCTTTGGAATTCGAACGGAATATTTTTCTCCGTCAAACGTGAGATTGTTTTCAAGAAGTGCTATGAGCATACGGGGCGGTGCAACAACCGTGTTATTTAAGGTGTGTGCGAGATATTTTGAGCCGTCCTCACCGCGAACGCGAATACCAAGACGGCGTGCCTGTGCATCGCCGAGGTTAGAGCAAGAGCAAACCTCAAAATACTTTTTCTGTTTGGGACTCCATGCCTCAATATCGTACGATTTAACCTTTAAATCTGCGAGGTCGCCCGAGCAACATTCGAGTGTGCGAACGGGGATATCAAGACTGCGGAAAAGTTCGACAGAATAACTCCACATCTTGTTAAACCAATCCATACTCTCTTCAGGTTTGCAAATTACAATCATTTCCTGTTTTTCGAACTGATGGATACGGTAAATTCCGCGTTCCTCAATGCCGTGTGCACCCTTTTCTTTGCGGAAGCAGGGCGAATAACTTGTAAGGGTTAAGGGCAGAGTTTCCTCGGGTGTGATGGTATCGATAAATTTACCAATCATAGAGTGTTCCGACGTGCCGATAAGATAAAGGTCTTCACCCTCTATTTTATACATCATAGCGTCCATTTCTTCAAAAGACATAACGCCGGTAACAACGTTGGAACGAATCATAAAGGGCGGTATGCAATAGGTAAAGCCCTTATCAATCATAAAGTCACGCGCATAGGCGGTAACGGCGGAATGAAGACGTGCAATATCGCCCATAAGATAATAAAATCCTTCTCCCGCTACGCGTCCTGCCGCCTCTTTATCTATTCCCGCAAACTTCGCCATGATATCGGTATGGTAGGGAATTTCAAAATCGGGGTTTGTCTGCTGTCCGTATTGTGTAACCTCAACGTTTTCCGAATCGTCCTTACCAATCGGTACCGATTCGTCTATAATGTTGGGGATTTTCATCATAACTTCTTTAAGACGGGCGGTGTATTCGTCCTCAAGCACTTCAAGTTCTTTAAGTCTTTCGGCTTGCTGACTTACGAGTTTTTTCATCTCTTCGGCTTCTTCGCGTTTGCCTTGTCCCATTAATGCGCCGATTTGCTTTGATACAGTGTTGCGGTTTGCGCGCAGGGCGTTTGCCTCGTTATTTGCATCACGCTTTTTGGTGTCAAGTTCGATTGCCTCGTCAACGAGCGGAAGTTTTCCGTCTTTGAATTTTTTTCTTATGTTTTCTTTTACGATTTCGGGGTTTTCCCTTAAAAATTTGATGTCTAACATTTTTTAACTGCCTCCAAGTGCTTATTCGAAAATCTTCGAAATAACGGGAACGATTTCTTTAATTTCGGTATTTGTGGTGTTTATGCAAAGGTCGTAATTAGTTCTGGCGCCCCAGTTGTTGCCTGTATAAAAACTATAATATCTTGAACGGTTTTTATCAACGGCACGGATTTTGCGGCGCAACTGTTTTTCGGTCAAAGAATCATCACGTGCCATACAGCGTGCAACCTTGCTCTCCATCTCTGCATATACGAAAAGGCGGAAAGGCTTGTAATCCTTTAAGATATAATCGGCGCAACGTCCAACTATAACACAGTTTGATTTTTCTGCCAAATCTTTAATAATCTTCTCCTGTGCGGCATAAACCGACTGCACCAGATGAAAGGCGTGGTCGTGGTGTACGGTAAGACTGTGGCCTACCGTTATGGGAAAAAGTTGGTGCGGTGTACACTCAATAATCTGTTTGATGTACTGTTCGGACAATGCGGTATGTTTTGATATCTCGGTTATGATTTCGTTATCGTAATATTCAAAACCGAGTTCTTCTGCGAGACGACGCCCAAGTTCGCGTCCGCCGCTGCCAAACTCACGTCCTATGGTTATAATTTTGTTCATAAAATCACCCTGTAAACTTGTTATATATTAAATATACAATATTTTCCGCAAAAAAACAACACTTTATTTAAAAAACACTGTTGACTTGCGTGTCAATAAAATGTATAATAAACTTTAATAAAATAATGCTAAGGAGTCGATAAAATGGCGTATTATTACAAAGAAGCAGCGCATACGTTTAACGAATATTTGTTAGTTCCGGGTTATTCTTCTGCTGAATGTGTTCCCGCAAACGTAAGCCTTAAGACACCTCTTGTAAAATATAAAAAGGGCACAGAGTCCGAAATTATGATGAACATTCCGATGGTTTCGGCTATAATGCAGTCGGTATCGGGCGAAAAGTTGGCTGTTGCCCTCGCACGTGAGGGTGGCGTTGCCTTTATTTACGGTTCACAGTCGATTGAAGACGAAGCCGCAATGGTTGCCCGCGTTAAAGGTTTCAAGGCAGGTTTTGTGGTAAGTGATTCCAACATTCGTCCCGACCAGACTCTTAAAGATATAATCGAACTCAAAGAACGCACAGGTCACGCAACCGTTGCAGTTACCGATAACGGCAAGCCTGACGGAAAACTTCTCGGTATTGTTACAAGCCGTGACTATCGCGTAAGCCGTATGACAGGCGACGAAAAGGTTTCAGAATTTATGACTCCGTTTGAGTCGCTTATATACGCCTATGACGACGTTACTCTCAAAGCGGCAAACGACATTATTTGGGACAATAAACTCAACGCTTTGCCGATAGTTGATAAAGACCACAACCTTAAATATATGGTTTTCCGCAAGGACTATGATTTCCACAAAGAAAACCCCAACGAATTGCTTGATAGCCAGAAACGCTACATCGTTGGCGCAGGTATCAACACCCGCGACTATGAAGAGCGCATCCCCGCACTTTTGGCGGCAGGCGCCGACGTGCTTTGTATCGACTCTTCGGAAGGATATTCCGAATGGCAGAAACGCACAATTGAATTTGTTCGCAAGACCTACGGCGACAAGGTAAA
>JAFPBM010000190.1 GCA_017424125.1 Clostridia bacterium
CCGATTTGTAAAATTCTGCGCGGCACTAACATTCTTGTTTTATCAGACGAGATTTATGCAGAACTGACTTTTGGCAGAAAACACTGCTCTATTGCTTCAATGGACGGCATGCGCGAGCGCACCATAATTGCAAGCGGTTTTTCAAAGGCGTATGCTATGACGGGCTGGCGTATGGGATACACCTTAGCGCCCGCCCCCATCACAGAGCAGATGTATAAAATCCACCAGTACGCCATTATGTGTGCCCCCACGACAAGTCAGTTTGCGGCTGTTGAGGCGCTTAAAAACGGTGACGAAGATATTGAATATATGCGAAACGAATATAATTATAGACGCCTGCTTATTTTAGACGGATTAAAATCAATCGGTCTTGACTGCTTTGAGCCTGAAGGCGCATTCTACGCTTTCCCCCATATTGGAAAATTCTCTATGTCGAGTGAAGAATTTTGCACACGTCTTTTGAATGAAAAGCGGGTTGCGATAGTACCCGGCACCGCATTCGGCGAATCGGGCGAAGGTTTTGCAAGAATATCTTATGCATACTCTGTAAATCACATTACAACTGCTATTGAGAAAATGGGTGAATTTATTAAATCACTATAACAAAACACCGACCCTCAAAGGTCGGTGTTTTTATTTTATAATGAACGGATTGAATCAACAGGTTTTTTCTTTGCCGCGTTATAAACGGGAACAAAGGTTGATACAACCGCTGTCAAAAGTGCTATAAGCAACATAACCGCAAACGATGCTATGCTGAAAACGAGTAAAGATGCGCCTATTCCCTCTGCAAGTACGACGTTAAGATAATCGCACAGCACTGCGCAACCAACCGTTGATATTAAAAGGCAGATTGCCGTGATTACAAAAGATTCTGAGAAGAAAATTTTGAAAACGTCGGCACTTCTGGCACCAACGGCACGCAAAATTCCGATTTCCCTTGTTTTTTGGGATATGGAAACCGAAATAAAGTTTGAGAAAAGCAGTGCCGCAAAGAGTGCGAGTGCAAGGCCCATATATAAGAATATCTGCGACATATCCTTTACCATACCGTCGATAGACTGCAGTGTTCCAACGAAGGCACCCGTAAGGCGTACGCGGGAATCGTCTTTTTCCCATTCTTCGTTGTTATAAAGTTCCCAATATTTATCAATCGTTTCGTCCGAATACTGATAAGGTACGTAAACCACGTTATAATTCGCTTTGGGGTTTACCGTCTGATATTTTGTGGTTTGAACAGAATAATATTCAACCAACAACTTTTGTTCGTCCCAAAGTTTTGTAAAGGCATCGTCCGCCATAACGAAACAGTCGTTCAGTTCGGCGTCTCTCGGCACAATCATAACCGCGGCGATATTATATTCTTTTAGGTCGCCAACTGTGGTTTGATTCATATCGTCGAAGATTTTGATACCGAGTTTAAGCGGAATATTATCGCGTTTTGCAGCCGCCGCAAGCGATTCAATTTTTGCCTTTATTTCAGCGGTACTATAAGCCACAAACTCGTCTTTTTGGGCTTCTTCGTTGCGTTTGTACGTGCCGCCCATTTCAATCTCGTTTGCGAGGCTTGAAAGTTGATAGTATTTTTCGGCGATTTCATAGTCGTCCGCATAACCATCGGCAATTTGGCGGTATACTTCGCCCATTCTTGATGCAAACAGTGAAGACGGTATTATAATATCGTTACCTGCAGGAAGAATGTTTCCGCCAGCGATTTTTACTAAATCGTTCATATCCGTAAGAACGGAAGAATCTGCATAACGGGCATTAGACCATTCGGGGAATTCGTATTTGCCGCCCGATTTTATCGACGCTACTACCCTCGTATAGTTATGTAATCCCTCTGTGTAATCGCGATTTTCCTTTGCGACGTCTGCAAGACGGTTTTCGGTTACGAAAGCCACAAGGTGAAGTCCGTCCGAAAGATAGGAAGAATATTTCATTTCAAGCATCATATCGTCGGTATCGGCATTTTCAAGCGCCAAATACTGTTCGGGCACGGCTTCTGTGTTTATGATGCCTGTAATTTTATATATTTTACCACCGAGGTTTACACTCTTGCCGATTATGTCCGCAGCCGACGGAAGTTCGAGTGCTACGCCGTTGCTGTCGAAAACGCTGCACTTATAAAGCGCTTCTGCCGTGTATGACGAAATTGCAATTTCACCGTCGTTTTGCGGATAAGTGCCGTTTATATCCGCACGAACAGAATTATCCGCAGGAAGATAGGCGAAAGCGTTTATTGTGCTTTTGTAATATTTGGAATTGCCCTGACGAACGTTGAAACTTACGTTTGCGTTGACTGCGCCAAAGGCATCGTTGCCCAAATCGGCTTTTATTTTTTGTGTTTCTTCACTTGTAAATCTTGTGGTGTAGGTTGTGTCATACTCGTGCTCTTTTTCACCGCGCGAATACCAAATTTCTTTGGCTTTGTACTGCTTTTCAACCTTCATTGCTGATACTGACGAATCTGCCATTGTTTCTTTGAACGTGGCTTCGCTATCATAAAAATTAAGGGTTGAAAGCAGACCGAAAAGTGTAAAGGCAACCGTGCAAAGAATTACCGTAAAGAAGAGGCGGACAGGTTTATTTTTAAGTCCCGAAACACCGATTTTTGCGGCGTGGCGAAGCGGCAGTTTGGAACGGATAAAGCGGCTGTCTTCGGCGGTGTATTCGCGCACTTTGCCATCGTCTTTCGTATCACAAAATACCTCTTTTGAACCGCGAGAGTTAATGCGGCTTACCTTCTTAAAGTTTTCTACGTCGCGCTCATTGTTTGCAATTATTACGTCGCTTTTTGAGCCTTTTAAGAATGATTTGATTTTTTCAAAATCAATATCCGTAAGCGACGCGCCTTTTTTAACACACAAAAC
>JAFPBM010000191.1 GCA_017424125.1 Clostridia bacterium
ATAAGGATGTTTTTAAAAAACCTGAAGAAGTAATGGCAAATATGATAGGTGTTACTTCAAGTCTTCGCAAAAAAATTAAAGAGCGCGGCGGCGACCCCGAGCGCGAGACGATAAACGTTATAAAAACCAAGGACGGCAAAGGCCACCATATTGACGGTTACGGCGAATATTGGCGTTCGCTTGTATACGTTGGTGATACCGTTTCGCTCGATTTACCCGAGGATAATAATGACTTTTATCAGTCTGCGGTGGCTTTCGGCTCGTTCCAGCACGATTTGAGCGATTATCCCGCCGAAACACTTTTTGAAACTATAAAAGATTTTCATAATACCCCCGTGCGTTATCAGAACTTCTTAAAATCTGTTGAAAATAATGCATCAGGCAGAGCCGGCAATGCATTGGCAGAAATTGAATTTGTAAAGCAGAGAAAAGATTTTGTGTCGGTGCTTGAAGATGCACACGCAAGGGGAGAACTGCCAAAACGTGTTACCCATAACGATACGAAAATCAACAACGTTTTGCTTGATATTGACACGCGCGAACCTGTTTGCGTTGTCGATTTAGATACTATAATGCCCGGCTATTCGGTAAACGATTTCGGCGATTCGATTCGTTTCGGTGCAAGCACTGCCGCCGAGGATGAAAAGGATTTATCAAAAGTCCATTTTGATATAAATCTTTTTGAAACCTATACCCGCGGGTTCTTGAAAGGATGCGGCGGAACGCTTAAAGAAAGCGAAATTATGTTGTTGCCTGAGGGCGCGAAAATGATGACGCTTGAATGCGGAATGCGCTTCCTTGCCGACTATATTGATGGTGATACATATTTCAAAACCGCATATCCTGACCACAACCTCGTCCGTTGCCGCACCCAGTTCAAACTGGTAGAGGAAATGGAGGATAAATGGGAAGAAATGAAGAGAATAGTTGAAAAATACAGCAAATAAAAAACTGCACTCGAAAGAGTGCAGTTTTTTATTAACCTTTTTTCATAATGAAAAGTTCTTCTGCCGCAATTCTCGCCTTGGCAACGTTTTGAGAAGTTTTAGGGAAACAGTAGTAAAGCCGCTTTTTGTCGCCGATGCAAATTACGTCACCTATTTCATACCAGTAATAATCGGCATAAAGTCCATAATTTGCAAGGGGAGATTGACGGTATGTGAGCTGTCCGTCACACCCTGTAAGGGTGAAACCGTTTTCGTCGTGCGTAAGGTGACCGTCACCAACCATATAAATCGCCTTAAAGTCGGTCATAATGCCGATTTGCACATCACAGTCAAGTTTATAGGTGCCGTTTTTAAGTTCCTCTTTTACACACTCGCGCTCCCACCTGTACCAGTCGGGAATATGCGGGTATTCGGTGTTGCCCGCCACAGCGTTCATTTGTCCGAATTTGTCCATAAAATACTCTTTGCCACATTCTTTGCAGGTAAGTGAAACACCGCTTCCAACCATATTGTTTTCGGTTTTGCAAGCAGGGCATTTGTAAAGAATTCGCTCAAGTCCCTCGGCGCGAAAATCTTCGGTTACGGCAATTTTTTTGTCACGCTGATTTGCAAAATTATCAAACGAAAATTCGTTATCTAGCATTGCATCAATCTCCGCAACGCTTTTTTCTTTGATTTCATCAACCGTCAATAAACACTTAACCTCGGCAGAAACCTTTACTTTTCGTTTCCTGAGTCCGTTATAAAGCGGGTCGTAAAGGAAAGCACCGTCGGTGATAACCGTCACAACGGGGACACCGAGTTTTTTAATAAGTGTGCCGAGTTTGCGTGGCAGGGGAGTCGCACATCCATCAAAACTGTAACTCGCCTCGGGATACATTAAAATGCTTGTGTTTTTCTTTTTTACGGCGTAAATCATATCCATAATAAGCGAAACGTCGGTCACAAATTTTTGCGTTGGTATACAACCGAGAAGTCGCATAAGCCATTCTTTACCCACAAAACCGTCGCTTGTGCAAACGATGCAGTATTTTTTGGGGAAGAAGATGCGCGATGCAATCTTAAGGTCAATAAAACTCGAATGATTCATCAAAATGAGATACGGCCCTTTGCCTGCCTCATCCATTCGTTTTTTTGTAAAGGTGAAGCCTACTTTAATCAGTTCGAAAAACGCCAAAACCCGTATAACCAGCATCAAGATAAAAAGCGGTCTCATCGGTCGCCTGTGTTTTGGATTTTTAATATCAATTACCTTGCCATAATCGGCTTTTACCGTCTTGATTTTCATAAAACGTACTCCTAATTTTTAGTTCAAGTACATTTTACATTATATTTTAAGATTTTACAAGAAATTATTGCCGAGTAAATTTTTCATAAAGTGAAGAGAGCGCCTTTTTCTCAAGCCGCGATACGTAACTGCGGGAAATCGAAAGCATTTTTGCAACCTCGTGTTGTGTTTTTTCATTGTACCCGTAAAGCCCGTACCGTAGCGCCAAAATTTTCTGTTCGCGCACGGGCAATTCTTTTATAAATTTTCGCAGACTTTCAAGTTTGATTTTTGTGTCAATGGTTTCAACAAAATCTTCGTTGTCGGAAATAACGTCTATAAGTGTAAGGGCATTGCCCTCGCGGTCGGTATCAATCGGGTCGCTTATAAACACGTCGTTGGCGCTTTTTTTGAGACTGCGAAAACACATCAAAATCTCGTTTTCGATACATCGTGACGCGTATGTAGCAAGTCGGATTCCCTTGTCAGAGCGAAAGGACGAAACTGCTTTTATAAGTCCAATCGTGCCAATAGAAATTAAATCGTCTTGTGGTACTTGACCGCAGTAATATTTTTTAACAATGTGCGCCACAAGCCGCAGATTGTGTTCAATTAGTTTGTTTTTAGCATAGGTGTCACCGTTTTCACATTTTTTAACAAGTTCGGCTTCCTCTTTGCTCGAAAGTGCGCGGGGGAAAGCCCCCGCCCCCGTAACGTGTAATGCTAAAAATACAAGGCCCTTAATAACTTCGCTCATAAGCGATAAAAACATAAAATCAACCCCCATATAGAGTATGAAAATACATTTTGTCCATATTCAAGTGCAAAAATACTTAAAATACTCTCAAAAATGTATATTAAATGCTACTTTTTGATATAACAATCTTCTTGAAAAAACACTATCCATAAGGTATAATAAATGCAAATATAAAAGCAAAGGAGTAAATTTATGAGCTTTGATATTGTAAAAAGATATGAACACAACCCAATCTTGACTCCCGATGATATGCCGGCACCTTGCTGTGCTGTGTATAACTCCGGCGTAGTAAAAACACCGGAAGGCGAGTATATTATGGCAAGCCGTTTTGAAGAGCCCAACAAGACTCAGTGCATTTGGGTTTCGCGTAGTAAAGACGGTATCAATTTCGTTCCCGATGCAGAACCGGTAAAAATCGTTTGCAAACCCGAAGAGGAAGAAGAATTTAATGAGATTGTATATTTGAACGGCAACAAAGGCTCACTTATCGGTTCTTGGTTTGACCCGAGAATCAACCCCGTTGGCGATGAATATTATATTACATATTGCGTTGGTGGTGACTATGGTTGCCGTATTGCCATCGGCAAAACTAAGGATTTCAAAACAATTGAACACGTAAGTTTCCCGATGCACGTGCTCAACCGTAACGCTGTTTTGTTCCCTGAGAAGATTAACGGCGAATACTGGATGCTTCACCGTCCCCAGAACGCTGCTTCAACAAGCGGTGGTTTCATCTGGATTGCATCTACAAAAGACTGGGAATATTGGGGCAACTGCAAGGTTGTTGCTAAACCCGAACAGTATTGGGAGAACACCAAAATCGGTCCCGCTGCACCTCCGATTAAAACCGAAAAAGGTTGGCTGATTGTATATCACGGCGTATTCCCGAATTGCAACGGCATCAACTACGGCTGCGGCGTTATGATGCTTGACCTTGAGAAACCTTGGAAGGTTATCGGTCGTTGTCCTGACCCGATTCTTTACGTAAAAGAACCCTACGAAATGATTGGACAGGTTCCAAACGTAATTTTCCCCGGTGCTGTAATTCCTGAAGACGACGGAACAGTTAAAATTTACTATGGCGGCGCAGACTATGTACAGTGTCTTGCAACTGCAAAACTTGACGACCTTATCAATGCTTGCATTCCGCGCTAAATAAAGTAAACTAATGCCCCCTTACGTTTGTAAGGGGGCTATTTTGTTGACATAAAAGGGAATGGGATATATAATAATAGTATACTTTTTAAGGAGAGCGAAGTATGCCCTTTTTACCCATAACAGTTAAAGAGATGCAAGAATACGGCTGGGACAGTGCCGATTTTATAATAGTAACGGGTGACGCCTACGTGGACCATCCGTCTTTTGGTACTGCAATAATTTCGCGTGTGCTCGAATCGGCGGGTTACCGTGTCTCTATAATACCCCAACCGAGAAGCGATGCAGATTATATGCGTTTTGGCGCCCCGCGCCTTGCTTTTCTTGTCAACGGCGGAAACATAGATTCTATGGTGGCGCATTATACGGCGGCAAAAAAACGCCGTAGCGACGACGCCTATACCCCTGGCGGTAAAGCGGGTGCACGTCCCGACCGCGCGGTTATAACCTACTGTAAAAATCTTCGCCGTATATTTTCGGATGTTGATATCGCAATCGGAGGAATAGAAGCATCATTGCGTCGCTTTGCCCACTATGACTATTGGGACGATGCCGTCCGCCCATCTATACTTATAGATTCAGAAGCAGACCTTTTAATGTACGGTATGGGCGAAAAACATATTATCGAGATTGCAGAACGCTTACAGTCGGGCATCAGAATGAGGGATATAACCGACGTCCGCGGCACCTGTTATGCTATTGATACAAAAGATTATAAACCGATGCCTGTAAAAGAATGTCCGAGTTTTGAAAACGTTGCGGCAAATACAGAGCAGGGAAAACGTAACTACGCTAAATCTTGTCTTATACAACAACAAGAGCATGATGCTATTCGCGGAAAAACGGTTATACAACGTCACGGCTCAAAAATTGTTGTACAAAATCCGCCAATGCCACCCCTTTCGGAACAAGAAATGGACACGGTTTATTCGCTTCCTTTTATGCGTGATTACCATCCGTCTTACAAGTCTCTTGGCGGTGTTCCCGGAATAGAAGAGGTTAAATTTTCAATAATACATAACCGCGGTTGTTTTGGTGCCTGTAATTTCTGCTCGCTTGCGTATCATCAGGGCAGACAAATCGCCTCGCGCAGCCATGATTCGGTGATTGAAGAAGCCAAAAAAATAACCGAAATGCCCGATTTCAAGGGTTATATTCACGATGTTGGCGGACCGACCGCAAACTTCCGCGCACCTGCGTGTGACGGGCAGTTAAAGCGTGGTGCCTGTGCAGACAAAAAGTGTATGGCACCGTCACTGTGTCCTGCGGTAAAGGTTGACCATTCCGATTATCTTTCACTCCTTCGCAAACTTCGTGCTTTGCCAAAGGTTAAAAAGGTATTTATCCGTTCGGGCATACGTTTTGATTATCTCCTTGCCGATAAGGACGAAACCTTTTTCAAAGAACTTGTCACCCACCACGTGAGCGGTCAGTTAAAGGTTGCTCCCGAACATTGTTCAAATAATGTTCTAAAGCGTATGGGCAAACCTCCAATCGAGGTTTATAACAGGTTCAAAAAACGTTTTTATGAATTGACGCAAAGCGTCGGTAAAAAACAATTCTTAGTGCCGTACTTGATGTCTTCTCATCCGGGTAGCACTATAAACGATGCAATAGAACTTGCGCTTTTCTTAAAAAAAGAGGGACTACACCCCGAACAGGTGCAAGATTTCTATCCCACACCGGGTACAATTTCAACCTGTATGTTCTATACGGGACTTGACCCATATACAATGGAAGAGGTTTACGTGCCTCGTACTCCAAAGGAAAAGGCAGAACAACGTGCTCTTTTGCAGTACTTCCGTCCTGAAAATGCGACGGTTGTTCGTACAGCACTAAAAAAAGCGGGAAGATATGATTTAATCGGAACGGGCAAAAATTGCCTTGTAAAACCCGATGTAAGCGCGAAACAGGGAAGACCGCAACACAACACTAAAAGAAAGCAAAAAAGGAAATAGGGGCAAATATGGAAAGAATAGAAAGTTTTAAAATTAATCACTTGACACTCAAGTCAGGTTTATACGTTTCCCGTCGCGATTTTAAGGGCGACGTCTGTGTTACAACCTTTGATATGCGTTTATCGGAGCCAAATAGCGAACCCGCCGTTGACGTTGCCGCACTCCACACTATAGAGCATTTGGGCGCAACCTATCTTCGTAATAGCGAACGTAAAAACGATATCGTCTATTTTGGTCCTATGGGTTGTCGTACGGGTTGCTATCTTTTGATGTTTGGCAATCTTGATAGTAACGACGTTTTACCGCTCGCACTTTCTATGTGTGATTTCATAATCAATTATGAGGGTGAGATACCCGGTGCTTCACCCGAACAATGCGGTAATTACAGTGAACAAAATCTTGCCATGGCAAAATATTACATAGAAAGATATAAATCCCGATTGCTTGAGAATAAATGTCTTAAATACGAATAAAAATAAAAAAGCACTTACCGAAAGGTAAGTGCTTTTTGAATGTAAAGTCAGATTACTTAAGTTCAACCTTA
>JAFPBM010000192.1 GCA_017424125.1 Clostridia bacterium
AGGGGACAGCGTTGTTTCTTTCAACTTCCGTCCCGACCGCGCAAGACAGTTTACACGTACCTTTGTTGACGAAGCGTTCGACGGTTTCACACGTAAAAACGGTTTCTTCCCGCTCACCTACGTTTGTATGACACAGTATGACGAAACAATGCCCAACGTAACCGTTGCATATCCGCCCGAAGAACTCAAAATGACATTGGGCGAGTATTTGGCGGCAAACGGCAAAACTCAACTTCGTATCGCCGAAACACAGAAGTATGCACACGTAACATTCTTCTTCAACGGAGGCGAGGAAAAGACCTTTGAGGGTGAAGACAGAATTTTAATTCAGTCGCCCGACGTACCCACCTTTGATTTACAGCCCGAAATGAGTGCATACCCCGTTTGTGACGCAGTTTGTGAGCAGATAAGAAGCGGTAAATATGACGCTGTAATCTTAAACTTCGCTAACTGTGATATGGTAGGCCACACAGGCGTTTTCGATGCCGCAGTAAAAGCGGTTGAGGCCGTTGACACCTGCGTTGGCAAGGTGGAAGAGGCTGTTCGCGAAATGGGCGGCGTACTCTTCATAACCGCCGACCACGGTAACGCCGATTGTATGGTAGGCGAGGACGGTAACCCGTTTACCCCTCATACAACCAACCCCGTTCCGTTCTGCGTTGTAGGCTATAATTGCGAATTGAAACAAGGCGGTCGCCTTGCCGACATCGCACCTTCAATGCTTAAAGTTATGGGACTTCCAAAACCTGCCGAAATGGACGGCGAAAGCCTTATAAAATAATAAATCAAAAAGCAGATGTAAAACATCTGCTTTTTGTTTACTTGTAGGTTGCTTTGTGTTATACTAATAAAAAGCCTCCCTTGTAAAGGGAGGTGGCAAAACGAAGTTTTGACGGAGGGATTAAATTGAAATACAATCACAATAAATCGCTTGTCAAAATTGGAAGAATACTTCGTAAAAACATGACCAAAGAAGAACGTCATTTATGGTATGATTTTTTGAGAGAATATTCAGTACGATTCATAAGACAAAAGATTATTGGAAATTATATAGTTGATTTTTACTGTGCAAAAGCCAATCTTATTATCGAACTTGATGGCTCACAGCATTATGACGAAATTGGTATAAATAAAGATATAGAGCGAACAAAATATCTTGAAAGACAAGGGTTAAAGGTTATAAGAATTTCTAATAATGAAATAAATAATAATTTTCGTGGGGTTTGCGAGTTTATCGATAGAGAGATTCAACAATCCCTCCACCGCTAACGCGGTCCCCCTCCCTTTACAAAGGAGACCACTAAAAGATAAGGAGTGAGAACGTGCCGGATAAGTTTGTTTTGCATAGCGATTATAAACCCACGGGCGACCAACCGCAGGCGATAGATACGCTTGTTGAGAGCATAAATAACGGCGGTAAAGAGCAGGTCTTGCTTGGTGTTACAGGTAGTGGTAAAACCTTTACAATGGCAAATATTATTGCAAATGTTAACCGTCCAACCCTTGTTCTCGCTCACAATAAAACCCTTGCCGCACAACTCTGTAGTGAGTTCCGCGAATTCTTCCCCGAAAACGCGGTGGAATATTTTGTTTCCTATTACGATTATTATCAGCCCGAAGCATATATTCCCGGCACCGATACCTATATTGAAAAGGATTCTTCTATAAACGACGAAATTGATAAACTTCGCCACAGCGCGACATGTGCTCTTTCCGAAAGACGTGACGTTATAATTGTCGCCAGCGTGTCTTGTATATATAGCCTCGGTAACCCGATTGACTATCGTAGTATGGTAATATCTTTGCGCGTAGGAATGGAGAAAAAACGCGACGAACTGCTTAAAAAACTTGTAGATTTGCAGTATGAACGTAACGATATTAACTTCACACGTAACAAGTTCCGTGTGCGCGGTGACGTTGTCGAAATTTTTCCGTCATATTCGGGTGATACCGCTATTCGCGTTGAGTTTTTCGGTGACGAAATTGACAGAATTTGCGAGGTAAATACCCTTACGGGTGAGATAAAAAACAGTCTTAAACACGCCGCAATTTACCCCGCATCGCACTATATTGTTCCGCCCGATAAAATGAACGACGCCCTTAAAAACATTGAGGACGAAATGGAAGAACGCGTTAAGTTTTTTGAAGAAAACGGACAACTCATAGAGGCGCAACGAGTCCGTCAACGAACCGAGTACGATGTTGAAATGTTGCGTGAAATTGGTACTTGCAAGGGTATCGAAAATTATTCGCGCGTGCTGTCAGGCAGACCTGCGGGAAGCACACCTTTTACACTTCTTGATTATTTCCCTGACGATTATTTGCTCTTTGTGGACGAATCGCACGTAACCTTGCCGCAGGTGCGCGGTATGTACGGCGGTGACCGCAGCCGCAAAGAGAATCTTGTTGATTTCGGTTTCCGTCTGCCGTCGGCTTTTGATAACCGTCCGCTTAATTTTGACGAGTTTTACAGTCGTGTTAATCAAGCGGTGTTCGTGTCTGCTACACCTGCCGATTTTGAAAAAGAAAAGGCAGCAGTAATAGCCGAACAGGTAATACGTCCGACAGGACTTTTGGACCCCGAAATTGACGTACGCGAGAGTGAAGGGCAGATTGATGACCTTGTGTCCGAAATCAATATCCGCTCAGAGAGGGGAGAACGTGTACTCGTCACAACACTCACCAAAAAAATGGCGGAGGATTTGACCGAGTATTTAGAGGGACTTAACATCGCCGTCCGCTATATGCATTATGATATTGATACAATCGAGCGTATGGAAATCATACGTGATTTGCGCCTCGGTAAGTTCGACGTGCTTGTGGGTATTAACCTGCTTCGCGAGGGACTTGATATCCCCGAAGTATCGCTTGTTGCTATACTTGACGCCGATAAAGAGGGCTTTTTGCGTAGCGAAACCTCGCTTATTCAGACAATCGGACGTGCCGCGCGTAATGCAAACGGCAAGGTTATTATGTATGCAGACAGCGTAACCGATTCAATGGAACGTGCCATACGCGAAACGCTTCGCCGCCGTGAAATTCAAAAGAAATATAATGAGGATAACGGCATAATTCCGCAAACAATTCAAAAAGGCGTTCGTGATATCATAGAAATCGGTGCTTCAGACAAATCGCAAAAAGAAAAGGCGGATAAACATTTGAGCAGAGCAGAACGTGAGCAACTTATTTTGCGACTGACGCGTGAGATGAAACTTGCCGCCAAGATGCTCGAATTCGAACATGCCGCATACCTGCGTGACCGAATAGAAAAGTTAAGACAAGGCAAATAAAACCTTTTCGGAAAAATCCGAAAAGGTTTTTTATTGCCCAAAAAACGACTGTTTGCATAATATGTAGTGTGTCTAAATAGATACTATGTCGTCTTATTGGAGTTGAAAATAATGAACTATAAAGTGGTTACAGGAACGATAACCTACGCCATAAGAGG
>JAFPBM010000193.1 GCA_017424125.1 Clostridia bacterium
GGTTTTCTTTGTTAGACGGGAGTATATCGGCGGCGACGAAAAAAAGCTGACGGGTGAAGCTTGGCGGCTTCTTTCGTCGGCGAAAAGACCGCCAAACGCACAGTTTAAAAATCGCAAGCGGGTGCTTTTTTTGCGCGGAATGGTCGCGCTGTCCTATCCCGTTCTGGCGGCGGTGGTTTATCTACTCGCGAGAGGGTGATGGGGAGGAAAAATACGACCTTTTCGCCCGTTTAATTGCAAGGCAGGCTGCTATTAAAGAATCTAAGTAATTAGGTTTATAAAACAAAATTATCCGCCTGAGGAAACTCGGGCGGATTTTTCTATTGCTAAATTAGTTGTATTTTATAAAAATAATTGCTACAATATAAAAAACACCAATCTTGTACCAAATTCGGTGCAAACCAAGTTGTATAATTAGTTGTACTAAAAACGGAGCGATTTATATGACAGATAATTTTGCAATTAAAAACAACAAGCTTACACAATATCGAGGTCAAGAAAAAATTGTTGTAATTCCCGAAGGCATAACAGAAATCGGGAAAAATGCTTTTTTTCGCAACAGAAAAATAAAAAAAGTTATTCTTCCGCATGGCGTTATCACAATCGGTAATAACGCTTTTGCAGGTTGCGAAAATTTAACCGAACTTAATCTTCCTGACACGGTGCAGAATATAGGCGATTGTGCGTTTCAAAATTGCCAACAATTAACAACGTTGCAAATACCAAATAGTGTTATAAATATAGGGTCACTCGCTTTTAATAAATGTGCTTCTCCCCGTGATGAAAACGGGTTTATAATTGCAAAAAACATTGTTTACGGATATTATGGCACCAAAAAAGAAGTAGTCATACCAAATGACATAACCGAAATTGCGCAACAAGCTTTTTGCGGAGATTGTAATATCACAAGTATAATCATCCATGGTAATGTATCACGTATTGGGGTATCTGCTTTTCACGGATGCGAAAACTTAAAAAATGTTGAATTTTCAGAAGGCCTGAAATCCATAGGTGGTAATGCGTTCTGTGCCTGTATAAACCTAAAAATCATTAGCTTACCTAAAAGCGTAAGTAAGATAGAACAAGGCGCTTTTAGTAATTGCTATGCTCTTGAAAGTGTTGATGTGCAAAGTGACTGTTTGGATTTGGATGCGTATATATTTATGTGTTGCAAAAGTCTAAAAAGTGTTCGTTTGCCAAATGGATTAACAAGTATTCCCGAAAACACTTTTTTCAACTGCCAAAAACTTTCTGGTGTTCAAATTCCAAAGTCCGTTGTAAGTATTGGTAAAAACGCATTTTGGGGTTGCGAAAGTCTTGAAAATGTTGTTATTCCTGACAGTGTTACCAAAATAAATGATTTTTCTTTTAGTTACTGTAAAAATCTTAAAATAGTAGCCACCGCAAACTCTGTAGCACATAAATTCTGTGTAAAAAGAAACAAGAAATTTGCCATAGCTTGTACCAGCTGCAATACTTACAACGACGACAGCGCAATTTTTTGCCACAAATGTGGATATAAACTTGTTTAATTTCCCTCTTTTGCCGATAGCAACCCAGACGGCAATTAAGGGCTACGATTTATCCCGATAACAAATCCCCGCCGAGAAATCGACGGGGATTTGTTGTTGACACTTTGCTTTTTGTTTGATATATTGATTATAGGAAGTGTTGCCGAGTATTCGGTTACCACGGCAAGTAAAGTCCGTGGGGCGCTTCCTCAATCGGCACATTCCCCCAACGGCAATTGGAGTCTATTCAGGGAATCTGCCGCTTTTATTTTCACACACAAATAGCAATTTCCACACACAAAAAAGGACGTAGAAATTTTCTACGTCCTTTTTTACGTTATATTCTGCGGAATTGGAAATTCTGCGAAACCAAAAAAACCTTGTTTCGCTTATGCCTTGTCGGCGATTTCCTTTGTCACCATCGCAAGGAAGGCGTCAAACGGCATAACCTCGGTCGCGTTGGTATCGCGACGGCGAACGGCAACCGTTCCTTCCTCCTGCTCCTTGTCGCCGATGACAAGCATATACGGAATCTTTTGCATCTGCGCCTCGCGAACCTTGTAACCGGTCTTTTCCTGACGCTTGTCGGATTCGCAGCGGATTCCTGCCGCCTTCATGGCTGCTTCGAGCTTGTCGGTGTACTCGTTATTGCGGTCGGTAATCGGGAGGAGTCGAACCTGAACAGGTGCGAGCCATGTCGGGAACTTTCCTGCGTAATGCTCGATGAGGATACCAATAAATCTTTCGATTGAGCCGAAAAC
>JAFPBM010000194.1 GCA_017424125.1 Clostridia bacterium
AACGTGAGGTGATAGAAATGGAAAAATTATGGCGTTATGCAGTTGCAGGAAACATAAAGAAAACGCGGATTGACGAAAACGGTATTTTGAGATATGGAACATCTGCATTTAAAGGAAATACAAAGGTCTACCTTGCAGGATACCATTGGGATGAGCGACTTCCCGACGAAAAGAAAACTCACATTTCTGTAGTAGGATTAAGCCGTGGTGGAAAGTACTATGATGATTATATTCCAATAGAACTAATTGAAAATCTACGATTAACAAAAGTGTATACCCCTAAAGTTTTATATATGATGTCTAACCCCGAATATTTCGATTGTTGGTGGGGAAATACTCAGGCGGATAGAGATGATGCATCAGCATTCTTAAAACGTTTTAAAGAGAAATATAATAAATAGTTCTATTTTGGGCCATTTTTTAGACCATTTCAGAGGTATGATATATCCCGAAAAGGTAAGTTGAGGTAAGATAATTTTTTAGGGGTAAAAATGTTGTGCTTTTGTTGGGTAAGAAAAATCACAAAAAAGCAAGATTGGTAAGATATTTGCTTGAGCGTTTTTAAGCCCTTTCACACTCCCCACAATGAAGCCTTTGGACTAATAAATACTAAAACGGACTATGGATTTTCCATAGTCCGTTTTTTGTTATTATTAAAATGCTAAAAGGTCCATAGGCTCGATAGGACGTGCCATATCTTCGCTTACGTAAATTGTTCCCTTGGTCAACTGATAAATCGAGGCGGGAACCTCCATACATACCGGTCCGTAGAGTTGCAGACGGGAAATCATTCTCTCCCAAGAAGCGTAGCCGCCTGTGTTCTGCAAATCGTGACGTTCAAGATGGTCACGTGCATTGATAACATCCCAGGGTCCGATAGTAACAGAATAGCGAGGTGTATGCCAAAGCGCACTTCCGCCACCTGAGTTTTGTTGTATGGTGAGGCGGTGATTATCTACAAATCCCGCCTTTATTTTAAGAAAATCATCGAGGTTGTCTGCCTTGAAAGCCTTTGTGTTGGGGTCGATAAATGCGGTGTGCCCAATCCAACCTGTTGCGGAAACAATTAAATCGGCGCCGCCGTTGCCCTCTTCTGCAATCATATCCGAATAGTAGTTGATATTTTCGTTGGTGTAGTAATGCATCTGCTTGAGCGGCGGACGAAGGTCCTCGCGAAAACTCATATAAAACTCGCTCATAAAATGGCCGCCGAGCGAACGGTACCAGGTAATCGGTGCGACATTTCCGTCTTCATCGGCATATTCGTCCATACAAAAAGCGTGAATGTTGCGTCCCGAAACGTTGAAACGGTTGCACATTTCAACCGCGGCTGTATATATGTTTTTCCAAGAGTTCGGGAAGACGATTACGGTCTTTTTGTCCTCAACGTCGGAACGGTATATCCAATCAAAAAGTTCACAGGTGACAGCGCTTGAGGGATGCGGAACAACACGAACGCTGTAGCCGTTTTCGTTGGTTATTTCCATCTCTTCGCGGCGAATATTTCTGCAGTATTCCAAAACAGCCTTATCCTGTGTGGGCAACCAGGCACTTGGTGCAAAATCAAACAAATTACGGTTCATAATATCATCTCCTTACGCTTCTTCTCTTTTACGGATTTCTTCGAGTGCGGCAGGCAAATAATCATAATCCGGGTCAGAATTGGGAATTGCCGCAACCTCGGGCGATACATAGCAGACACCCGTTTGCAAACGCATAAGCGATGCGGGGTTTTGGGGACAAATCGGTCCGAAAAGGGCAAGCCGCAGCGGGAATTTCTGATGTGCGGGAGAACCGCCACAGGCTGTGAGATATTCTAAATCTATCCATTCCTTTGCGGCAAGTAAATCCTTGGGACCAACCGTTGCCGCCTTGGGCGGCACATTGCCAATATCACCCGCGCAACCAAACATACCGCGAAGCGAATCGTGTGCAATCATTTCCGCCATCGGTGTTACGAGGCGCGAACCCATAGTTTTTAATTCGTCAACCGTATTTGCGGGGAAACTTTCGGGGTCAATAGCGCCTATTCCGCCCGACCAACTTATTGCCGTAAAGGCAACGTCGGCGCCGCCGAGAGCCGCGATTTCATCCGAATAGGTATCAATATTATCGCGAGTCCAAAAATGGATTTGCTCTATGGGCATACGAAGATGCTCTTCAAGACGGTTGTAAAAATAGCGCATAAAATGGCCCGAACGGCTGTAAGGACTTTGCCACGGCGCCACTTCGCCCTTTTCATTGGCATATTCATAAAGGAAGAAAACGTGTACGTTTCTACAACTGATTTGAAATTTATTAAGCGCCTCTGTTACGCTAATAAACACAGCATTTTCGGGGCTTGGGAGAATTAGAACAAGTTTTTCATCACGCACGTCTGACATACGTATGCGTTGCATAAGTTCTGTTGCAAAATAGTTATGCACATCATAAACTACCTTAAGTTCGAAATCAGGATTTTCAAAGTTTTTACCCTGTTTTGCTACAATGTCAACGTTGACAATTTCATCAAGAACTTCCATTTCGCGATAAGGCAACCACTCTGCCGGCGCGAATTTAAACGAATTATAATACATTTTAGTTCCTCCTTTTGTTTTGCCTTTTATAAACAAAGTATAGCACAATTCATTTTAATTCAATATGAATATTACTTCCGCTTTTATGATTATTTTTGGTTTTAGTGCCCCAAAAAAGCGATAAACGCCATGTATTTTTGTAATGTATCTTGCCGTTGCAATAATATTTTGCAGATATTGAGCTAATCAGTATGGCTTTTACTTGCAAAGAGTACTTTGCATATCGTATAATACTTACGAGGTGGTATTATGTACGAACTAATTAAAGTAACAGACAGAACGTATTATATTGAAAGTCCCGCTAAAATCGGACTTTTTAAGATAAACGATAGCGAGGTTTGTCTTATTGACAGCGGAAGCGACAAGGACGCCGCGCGCAAGGTGAGGCAGATTTTGGACGCGAACGGTTGGACACTTACCACCATTTACAACACACACTCAAACGCCGACCACATTGGCGGCAACAAATATTTACAATTGCAGACGGGTTGCAAAATTTATGCACCTGATATTGAGCGTGATTTTACGCGCCACCCGATTTTAGAACCCGCATTTTTATACGGCGGTTATCCGCACAAGGATTTAAGACACAAATTTTTACTTGCAAGTGACAGCGTAGCAGAGCCTCTAACCGACGCCGTTCTGCCCGACGGATTTCAAACAATATCTCTACCCGGTCACTTTTTCAGTATGGTTGGTTTTCGCACTCCCGACGACGTAGTTTTCCTTGCCGACTGCCTTTCGAGCGCTGAAACTCTTTCTAAATACCAAATTGGATTTATTTATGACGTTGCGGCGTATTTAGAAACGCTTGAAATGGTAAAAACCCTAAAGGCTAAACTTTTTGTGCCTTCCCACACAGACGCAACCGAAAGCATATCCGAACTTTGTGATTTCAACATAAAAAAAGTGCTGGAAATTAAAAATAAGATTTTATCCCTTTGCGAAGAGCCTATTAGTTTCGAAACCCTTTTGCAAAGACTTTTTAACGATTACTCGCTTAATATGAATTTTCAACAACACGCGCTTGTTGGCAGCACTGTACGTTCATATCTTTCTTACCTGAAAGACACGGGTGCAATAGAAGCGTTTTTTAACGATAATATTTTGTTTTGGAAAAAGGTATAATAAAACAGCCCTAAAAATTTGGGGCTGTTTATTTTTTGTTAACAAATTTAGTATATAATATACTATATGACAGGGGTGATTGCATATGAAAAAACGCACTAAAGGTTTTTTGATTGGTGCGGCAATTACGGCAGGAGTTGCGGCTATCGGTACGTTTTACCACGCAACTGCCAAGACGTTACTTAAAATTGCGCTTGACCGCGAAGAACCAAAAAGCATACAAAAAGGCAAGGAAAAACTTTTGGGTTCTAAAGAATTATCTGACATTTTGGCAAAACTTGCAAATGCGGCAGGTGTGCTTGAAAATGCGGGCTGTGAAACAGTTGAATGTGAAGCGGCTGACGGTGTGCGACTTGTGGGACATTGGTATTTCCCTAAAAATCCTAAAAGAATTATAGTTGCTATGCACGGATGGCGCTCTTCCTGGTCGCGCGATTTTGGTATTATCTCGCCATTTTGGCATGAAAACGACTGCGCTGTTTTATACGCAGAACAACGCGCACAGGGCAGCAGTGGCGGCGACTATATGGGATTTGGGCTTTTGGAGCGTTACGACTGTTTTCGTTGGATAGAATGGGTGAACGAGCGCACAGGCGCGAAACTTCCCATCTATCTCGGCGGCATTTCTATGGGTGCTTCTACCGTGCTTATGACGGCGGGACTAAATTTACCGCAAAACGTACACGGTATCGTTGCTGACTGCGGTTTCACCTCAGCCGATGCTATTTGGAAACACGTTGTGGAAAATAATCTGCGACTGCCTTACGGACTTTATAGCGGTATCACAAACGAGATGTGCAAACGCAAACTCGGCACCGACCACAAAGAATATTCCTGCCTGCACGCGATGAAAGACTGCCACGTACCCGTACTCTTTATTCACGGCACCGACGATAACTTCGTGCCAGTTGATATGACGTATGAAAATTACAAAGCGTGTGTAGCAGAAAAACATTTGCTTATAGTCCCCGGCGCCGACCACGGAATGAGTTATCTTGTTGATAAAGCAGGTTACGAGAACGCCGTTTTAGAGTTCTTTCGATTGTATGATAAATAAATGTGGAAAAACTTTATTAAATAGGTTATAATTATTTTGAAAGGATGTGTTAATATGTCTGTTATTACTGTTACAAAATCTAATTTTGAGGAAATTAAAAATAGCGAAAAGCCTGTTTTACTCGATTTCTATGCTGATTGGTGCGGTCCTTGCCGTATGGTTTCGCCCATTGTAGACGAAATTGCAGAGGAACGAAACGATATTGTTGTGGGCAAAATAAACGTTGATAACGAGCCCGAACTAGCTGGGCAGTTTGAGGTTTTCACAATCCCCACACTCGTTGTCTTAAGCGGCGGTGAGGTTATAAACCAGACCTCAGGCGCGAGACCGAAGGCACAAATCCTTGCGCTTTTAGAGGATTAAAAATTTATGGAAAAAACTTTTGATATAATCATTGTCGGCGGCGGACCCGCGGGATACACCGCCGCCCTTTACGCCGCACGTGCGGGACTTTCCACACTCGTTTTAGAAAAAATGGCAGTGGGCGGTCAGATGACGCTGACGGGTGACATTGATAATTATCCCGGTTTTGATGAGGGTGTGGACGGTTTCACACTCGGAATGAAGATGCAGACAGGTGCCGAGCGTTTTGGCGCAAAAACCGAATATACAGAGGTTACGGGATTTGATTTTGCAACTAACATTAAGACCGTTCACACTATAAGCGGTGATTTTTTCGCCAAAACTATCGTGCTTTCTATGGGGGCGAACCCGAAAACACTCGGTATCGAAAAAGAAGCCGAGTTTACGGGTAGGGGCATACACTACTGCGCCCACTGTGACGGCAGATTTTACAAGGACAAGACCGTTATGGTTATAGGCGGTGGAAACAGCGCCGTTGCGGACGCGCTCTATCTTTCCCGCCTTTGCAAAAAAGTATTGATTGTGCACAGGCGCGACACTTTACGCGCCGAAAAAATATACATGTCGGCGCTTAAAAATGCGGAAAACATTGAATTTTTATGGAACAGTACACTTGCAGAAATTGTCACAGAAAAGCGCGTTACGGGTGCCAAAATACGAAACGTTACAGGCGGCGACCTGCGCGAAATTGAGTGTGACGGAATTTTTGTAAGCATTGGCAGAAAACCCGCTACCGAAATATTGGAGGGTTCTCTCGCGCTTGATAAAAGCGGATATATCATTGCAGACGAAAGCACAAAAACGGCTATAGACGGTGTTTTTGCTGTGGGTGATATACGCACAAAGACGCTTCGTCAAATTGTTACCGCCACGGCAGACGGCGCGGTTGCGGCGCATTTTGCTGAAGAATATCTTACAAACATTAAATAATTTAACACCGTTTTGCTATGCAAAGCGGTGTTTTTTTATTATAACTGTTGATTTATTATGCCAGAAGTATTATAATAATTAAAGGATGACACAATCAAAACGGTGTTGTTTTTTACTTTTTTTTGCAATAAAAAAAGGAGAGGCTTGATTTGGATATAAACGAACTGCTAAAGGGCGTCAAGTGTGCATGCGGAAAGACGCACACCTGTGATATTAAGTATGTATACATAGAGCGTAACGCAACACATCGGCTTTCTGAAATTTGTAATGAGTTTCACTCCATATTGCTTGTAGCGGACGAAAATACTTTTGGTGCGGCGGGTGAAAAGACCGTTTGTGCGCTTGGAGATAAGGTTACAAGAAAGGTTGTTTTCAGTGGCGCGAGTATTCTTGTACCGAACGAGGATGCTATACACCGTGTTTCTTCAAACCTTGAGGGCATTGACCTTATTGTCGGTATCGGTTCGGGTGTTATACAAGACCTTTGCAAATACGTTTCTTTTGAGAGCGGCATACCGTACGTTATTGTTGCAACCGCGCCCTCTATGGACGGATATGCATCTAACGGTGCGGCTATGATAACGGGCGGAATGAAGGTAACCTATCCCGCCACACTTCCGCTTGCCATTGTTGCCGATACAGAGGTTTTGGCGGCGGCGCCAATGGAAATGCTTAAAGCCGGTTACGGCGATATTATAGGCAAATATTCGGCACTTAACGACTGGAAATTAAGCCACCTTATAAACAATGAATATTTTTGTCCGTACATTTATGATTTAACCTATAACCAGATTGAGCGCACCTTAAAATTGGCAGACGGACTGCTCCGCCGAAATGAAGAAAGCGTAAAAGCCGTTATGGAAGCGCTTGTCGTAATAGGAATTTTAATGAGTTTTGCGGGTTCTTCCCGCCCCGCATCAGGTAGTGAGCACCACCTTTCGCACTTTTTTGAAATCACAGGTATTATTGATAACACCGAATATTTTCCACACGGAATCGACGTTGCTTTCTCTACCGTTATTACGGCGAAAATACGTGAAAAAATCTTAAACGGCGAATTTTCGCAAAAAATTTACAGAGAAAGCAAAGAACAACTAAAATCAAACCTCTGTGCGATTTACAAAGAAGTTGCCGAAGGCTGCCTTGTCCTGCAAGAAAAGGTTGGCAATTATGAAAATGACAGAACGGCGCTTTATTTAGAAAAAGAAACCGAAATCCGCGAGATTTTAAGCGAAATGCCGTCGTCACAGGAAATAGAAAATATGCTATCCCTCGTGGGACTTGATATGAACGATTTCTATTCGCTTTACGGCAAGGAAAAAATTCAAACCGCTGTGCTTTATGCCAAGGATTTAAAGGACAGATACACAGTGCTTTGGATAAATTATGATTTTTACGGGGGTATTTCTTCACATTAAATATTATAAACAAAAAAGCGGAGTAAAACTCCGCTTTTTTTAATCTCCAAATATAGGCGTGGATAGGTAGCGCTCTCCCGTATCGGGCAGAAGTGCTACTATTTTTTTACCCGCGTTTTCGGGGCGGATTGACAGTTCTGCTGCAGCAAAAGCCGCCGCGCCCGAGGTTATGCCCACCAAAACACCCTCGTGCTCTGCAAGAAAACGCGCAACGTTATATGCGTCTTCCTCTTGCACCGTCATAATTTCGTCTATTACCGAAAGGTCAAGGTTTTTCGGCACAAAACCTGCGCCGATTCCCTGAAGACCGTGCGGTCCCGCCTCTTTACCCGATAAAACCGCGCTGTTTGCAGGCTCTACCGCTACGATTTTGACGTTGGGGTTTTGCTTTTTCAAATATCTGCCGACACCGCTAACCGTACCGCCTGTTCCCGCGCCCGCCACGAAAATATCAACCTTTCCGTCGGTATCGCGCCAGATTTCAGGCCCTGTGGTTTCTTCGTGTGCTTTTGGGTTGGCGGGGTTGTTAAACTGTCCCGCAAGGAACGCGCCGTCGATTTCACGCGATAATTCTTCTGCTTTTTCGATTGCGCCCTGCATACCTTTTTTTCCGTCGGTCAACACAATC
>JAFPBM010000195.1 GCA_017424125.1 Clostridia bacterium
AAGCCGTATGACAGGCGACGAAAAAGTTTCAGAATTTATGACTCCGTTTGAGTCGCTTATCTACGCCTATGACGATATTACCCTCAAGGCAGCAAACGATATCATTTGGGACAATAAGCTCAACGCATTGCCGATTGTTGATAAGGACCACAACCTTAAATATGGTTTTCCGCAAGGACTATGATTTCCACAAAGAAAACCCCAACGAATTGCTTGACAGCCAGAAACGTTATATCGTTGGCGCAGGCATCAACACCCGCGACTATGAAGAGCGTATTCCTGCGCTTTTGGCGGCAGGCGCAGACGTGCTTTGTATCGACTCTTCGGAAGGATATTCCGAATGGCAGAAACGCACAATTGAATTTGTTCGCAAGACCTACGGCGACAAGGTAAAAATCGGTGCAGGTAATGTTGTTGACCGCGACGGCTTCCTCTTCCTTGCCGAATGTGGTGCCGACTTTATTAAGGTTGGTATTGGCGGCGGTTCTATCTGTATCACCCGCGAAACCAAGGGCATTGGCCGCGGACAGGCTACCGCACTTATTGAAGTTTGCGAGGCACGTGACGAATACTATAAAAAGACCGGTGTTTATATTCCTGTTTGCTCGGACGGCGGTATTGTTTACGACCACCACATGACTCTCGCTCTTGCTATGGGCGCAGACTTCCTTATGCTTGGCCGTTACTTTGCCCGTTTTGACGAAAGCCCGACAGACAAGATTAACTTAAACGGCAGTTACGTTAAGGAATATTGGGGCGAAGGCTCTAACCGCGCACGCAACTGGCAACGTTACGATTTGGGCGGCGCCAAGAAACTTTCGTTCGAAGAAGGCGTTGACTCATACGTTCCCTATGCAGGACCGCTTAAGGACAACGTTCAGGTAACATTAAGCAAGGTTAAATCCACAATGTGCAACTGCGGCGCACTTACCATTCCCGAACTTCAAGAAAAAGCAAAGATTACGCTCGTTTCTGCGGTTAGTATTGTTGAGGGTGGCGCACACGACGTTATCCGCAAAGAATCCCCCGCAAAACAATAAAAACATAAAACCCCGTTCAATGAACGGGGTTTCTTTTTATAACAAATTCATTATTTCTTCCTTTTCGGCAAGCCAAGATTTAAAGGCGGTAGCACCTCCTGCGGCAACCGCAAGCGCCAGTGCGTGCTCTGCGCCTTTTTGATATCCCGCAAGGAATCCCGCAAGCATTGAGTCACCGCAACCTACGGTGTTAACGGGTGTTCCTTTGGCGGCGTTTTCTCTATACGTTTTGCCGTCTGAAGACAGCAAGAACGCGCCGTCTTTTCCAAGAGATACCAGAACGTTTTGTGCGCCCATTTGTTGCAATTTTTTTGCCCCGTTTTCAAGTTCTTCCTGCGTTTTAATTTCTGTTTCCAAAATTTCGCAAAGTTCGTCAATGTTTGGCTTAATTAAAAACGGCTTATATTGCAACGTGTTGACAAGCAGTTTGCCCGTTGCGTCAACAACAAAGCGTATTCCCTTTTGCGAAAGGGTTTTTAGAATGTTTTCGTAAATATCGCTCGGTAGCGATGCGGGAACACTACCTGCCAAAACCAAGGTGTCGCCCGTTTTTATGGTGTCTAGTTTTTCCATAAGAGCACATAGTGCGTCATTATCAATTTCGGGTCCACCCGCGTTAATTTCGGTTTCGCACTCGCCTTTAAGTTTTACGTTTATTCTTGTCAGTCCGT
>JAFPBM010000196.1 GCA_017424125.1 Clostridia bacterium
GAAAGGCTTGTGGGTATCAAAGATTTGTCGTTCTTGACCGCCTCTACGGTGCGTTCGTCACCGAGCCCTATTAAAAGTGCAAACGCGTTGCCGAGTTGCGACTCATACGAAGTATCGTCGGTGCGCAAATGATAAATTCCCGTTTCTTTATTTAAAAACGTATTGTCAATCGCGTTTCGCATAGCCGCAAAATCGGCATCCCACTCTATGCCTTGCATTTTGCAAAGTTCACCGAACATTTCGCCCGAATAAATAAACGCACAGTTTAAAATTAAATGATAATAATCATACGGAACGATGGTTTTTGCGTTGGGAATCAAGTCGGCACTGCCGTCGGTCCATTCATAAAAATTCCAATACGGTGCGGGGAAGGATTTTATAAGACCTGTTGCGTCAATCTTTTCTTTGAAGTTATTCATTATTTTAAGCATAACAGGCATCGTTTCAGAAAGGATTGTTTTATCGCCCGTATGCTTAATATATTCATAAACCGCAACGGGATACATAACCGAGAAAAACGGAATTGCGGGGGTATTTACAGCGGGGTAGGTCAGTTCCATAAAGCCGTCTTCGCGTGTGCCTTTAGCCATAAAGGCAATGTTTGCACGTTGGAACTCGGTTTCCTCAAAGGCGTAATATCCGCAAAGCATCTGATTTCTCGAATCAAGCACGTAAAGCGCCTGTTCGCGCCACGGGGTGTCTTCATAATGCAGATTCATACAAAGGCGAAGAGTACGAACGCAAACTTCATAAATTTTATTATCAAGTTCAGTCGGCAATTTATATGGCTTTTCAATTTGCGGATAAAGCACAGGGATTATACCGATTTCCAAAACCTCTGTACCCTTTGGCGCGTCCACCTGTAAATATCTGCCCGACACCTTTACAAAATACTGCGAAAATTCGTGCACACCTGCTTTTGTGTTGAAATAAAGATAAAATTTTCTTCCGCCGATTTCTTCACGCACACAACCGTCGTCCAAATGTTGTCCGTATGAAACCTTGACGGTGCTATCGCCGTCCGACTTTAATTTTATGTAGAGATAACCCGCGGTTTCTCTGCCAACGTCGTAAATGTTGTCTTTGCAAAGCACACCTGAAGCAAGCGGTTGCAGTTCGGTCTTTTTAACGGGGCGAGGTTTTATGTTGCGGGTTTTTTCCACCTCTACGCAAGGCGTGTTTGCCGCCGCTTCGCCACAGCACATATCAGACGCAAAACCGAGTTGTCCTGTGATTTTTCTGTCAACGTGTTGTACGTATCTGTTATCATATCCACAGAGAGTTTTTTCACTGCTGTAAAGAGCGGTTTCGCCGTCAAGCAAGAGGGTATAGATTACGCCCGCACCGTCGTCTATATGGGTAGAACTGTTAAGTCCCTCATACCTTACGGTAATAGATAGCGTGTTTTCGCCCGCTTTGCAAAATTTTGTTATATCAATCGTATCGTAATACTTTTCAAACGGGTAACCCGCAAACTGTGCAAAAGCCGCCTGTTTACCGTTTACGTAAAGAATATAATCGGTCTCTGCCGCTATGAAAAATTCTGCCTTTTTGCCCGAAAAGTTGAACTTTTCTTCAAAATATGCATATTCGTTTTTTTGCGGATTATCATTTGCCCAAATCCATTTTGCGTTTTTATTAATCATTGTCTTCTCCCTCAATCACTTCAAAAAAAGTATAGTTTAAAGGCTGTTTTAATTCCTCTGCAACGTTTATAATCTCTAACCCTTTTTTGCGCGCGTAGCGCAGAGTATTAAGCGTTCCGCCGCTTTTGCCGTCACAAAACGATATAACACGTTCACTGCTGTCAACCATATACTCATTACGGTCGGCAAAACATCGGTTATGGTATGCATCAGATAGACAAACAACCTCATCCGCCGATTTAAGCAGCGCATTATAACGCTCTTTCCATTCGCTCGGAAAAGCCGCCGCCTGTGACCTATACGGCAACACCATTATAAGACGGAAATTACCGTTGTAGCGCATAAGCAGTAAAAGTTCTGCCGCAAGGATATCAAACCCCATTGCGCCTCCGCAATAAAAAGTATCAAACCCATCCGATAAAGCGCGTGCCAAAACTTTTGTTAAGTTGTTTTCAAAACGCAAATAATCCGCGTTTCCTTCGTCGTATGGAAACGGAGTTTTTTCGGGGCGGTAGCCCGTAAAACAGCAACCCTTCACACCTTATCACCTCTTTTACTTATCTATTTTATTATAACAGTACGATAAAGTCAATTAACTTTATTTTTTTATGTGATTTTCGTCACAAACTTGACTTTTTGTCGTGTTTCGCTTATTATTATTAAGAGGTGACCCGCAATGGATAGTATTGATATTAAAATTTTATCGCTTTTGCAAAAGAATGCGCGTATGCCCTTAAAGCAAATTGCAGAAAGCGTTTTTCTTTCTTCCCCCGCCACCGCGGCGCGAATTGAACGTCTTGAAAGCGATGGTATTATAGGCGGCTACCACGCCGAAGTTAATCTTAAAAAACTCGGTTTTCCGATTATTGCTTTTATAAATTTGGAACTTGAGCCCAATCAAAAACCCGAATTTTATCCCTTTATTTGCTCACACCCCAACGTGCTTGAGTGCAACTGTGTAACGGGACATTTTTCTATGCACATAAAAGTGGCGTTTGATTCAACAGAGAATCTTGATTTGTTTATCGGCAATTTGCAAAAATTCGGCAAAACCGAAACACAGATTGCTTTCTCCACCCCGCAGGAACCGCGTGGTGTTACGGTTGAAAAATTGCTTTAATTTTTTTCTTAAACGATTGACAAAAATTAAAATATCTTGTATAATACAAGTGTCCTTGCGACTGACGGAACATAGATAACTATGAGGGAACAAGGATATTCAAAAGCCGACCGTCTGGGCATCCTTGTTTAGGGTGCCCTTTTTATTTTTTTGGAGGTAAATTTATGGATTTTTGGAGAAGTTTCGTAAGCGGCGTATGGCAGGAAGATATCAACGTACGCGATTTTATATCTAAAAACTACACCCCCTATCTGGGTGATGAATCTTTTCTTGCGGGTACAACCCCCCGCACCGACAGAGTTAAAGCCGAGGTTGAACGCCTTTTGGTGCTTGAAAATGAAAAAGGCGGCGTTTTGGACGTTGACACACACACCGCGGCTTCTATTTTAAGTTTTGAGCCGGGTTACGTGCTTAAAGAAGACGAAATTATTGTAGGTTTACAGACCGATAAGCCCTTAAAAAGAGCGGTTAACCCCTTTGCGGGTATCCGCAACGCCATTCAGGCATGTAAGGCTTACGGATATGAGATTGGCGAGAATATTCAAAATGAATTCCGTTATCGCACAACCCATAACACAGGTGTTTTCCGCGCATATACCGATACAATGAAAAAAGCGCGTCACGCAGGCGTTCTCACAGGTCTGCCCGATTCCTATGCACGTGGCAGAATCATTGGCGACTACCGCAGAATTGCCCTTTACGGTATGGACTATCTTATTGCTAAAAGGCAGGAAGATAAAAAGCGCATTGGCGAACGTGTTATGACCGAAGACACCATCCATCTTTTAGAGGATATCGGCCGTCAACTTGAATTTATGAGCCAACTCGTAACTATGGCGGCGGCATACGGATGCGATATTTCACGCCCCGCTATGAACGCTAAAGAGGCTGTGCAATGGCTTTATTTCGGCTATCTCGGCGCGGTTAAAGAACAAAACGGCGCCGCCAACAGCATAGGCAGAATTTCCACCTTCCTTGATATTTATTTTGAGCGCGATATTCGCGAGGGTGCAATAACCGAACAAGACGCGCAAGAAATGATTGACGACCTTGTGCTTAAGATGCGTCTCGTACGCCATCTGCGCACACCCGAATATAACGAACTTTTTGCGGGTGACCCCGTTTGGGTAACCCTCTCCCTTGCGGGTATGGGCGAGGACGGCAGAACGCTTGTGACCAAAACCTGCTACCGTTTCCTTAACACGCTTTATAACTTGGGTCCCAGCGCCGAACCGAATATTACGGTTTTGTGGGCGCAGAACCTGCCTGAACCCTTTAAGCGCTACTGCGCCAAGGTTTCTATTGATACCGATTCCATTCAGTACGAAAACGACGACGTAATGCGTAAAGATTTTGGCGACGATTATTCCATTGCCTGTTGCGTTTCGGCAATGAAGACAGGCAAACAGATGCAGTTCTTCGGCGCAAGATGTAACTTGGCAAAGGTTCTGCTTATGGCGCTTAACGGCGGTAAAGACGAACTCCACGGCGAACAAATTGCCCCCGAGGGTGAAGTTTTTTCGGAAGAAGTTTTGGATTATAATAAGGTTTTGGAAGCATTCAAAACCTATGCTGCGTGGATGGCGAAACTTTACGTTAACACGATGAACGTAATTCACTATATGCACGACAGTTACGCTTACGAGCGTCTTATGATGTCGCTTCACGACGTTGAGCCTGAGCGTTTAATGGCTTTCGGTATAAGCGGTTTCTCGGTTCTTGCCGACAGTTTAAGCGCGATTAAATATGCCAAGGTTACACCCATTAAAGATGAACGCGGCTTGATTGTCGACTTCAAAAC
>JAFPBM010000197.1 GCA_017424125.1 Clostridia bacterium
CATCGTCAAACCCGCTAACCTTGGTTCAAGCGTTGGCATCAGCAAGGCGGTGACAAAGGAAGAACTGTTAAGCGCTATTGATAACGCATCATCCTTTGCTGATAAGATTTTAGTTGAGCGCGCCGTTACAGGTATTCGCGAAATTAACTGTTCGGTACTCGGCGACTATGACGAGTGCGAAGCATCGGTTTGTGAAGAACCCATTATGCACGACGATATTCTCTCTTTCGAAGACAAATATTTAGGTGGCGGTAAAAAGACGGGCGGCAGCAAGGGCATGACATCGCTCTCGCGCAAACTCCCCGCCGAAATCAACGATGAAAAAGCAGAGGAAATCCGCACACTTTCAAAAGATATTTTTAAGGCGCTTGGCGGCTCTGGCATTGCGCGTATTGACTTTATTTTAGATACCGAAGACGGCGACCGTGTTTACGCTAACGAAATTAACACTATCCCCGGCTCTCTTGCTTTTTATTTATGGGAGGCAAGCGGTGTTAAATACGAGGAACTTTTAGACCGTGCCATTTCTCTTGCATTTAAGCGTAAACGCACACGTGATTCGCTGAACTTTACCTTTGAATCTAACATTCTTGCAGGCGTACACGACCTTTCGGGCGCCAAAGGCTCTAAAGGAAGCAAGTGCTAAAATGTGGGATTTACTGTTTCGCACCTTTATAAAAAATCACACCGAGGTTGAAAATCCGTCGGTGCGTGAGGGTTACGGTGTTTTTTGCGGAATTGTAGGAATTATCTGCAATTTGTTGTTGTGCACCGTAAAAATAGTTGTCGGAAGTTTGTTTTCAAGCATTTCGGTTGTGGCGGACGGTCTTAACAACCTATCGGATATGGGTTCTTCCGTAATATCTATGGTTGGATTCAAACTCGCCAACAAACCCGCCGACAGCGACCACCCGTTCGGTCACGGCAGAATGGAATATATGTCCGCATTTATTGTTGCCGTACTTATAATGTTTGTAGGTGTTGAACTTCTTACAAGTTCGGTCACCGCACTTTTGGGCGGTGAATCTACGCCCAAATATTCAATATATTCTGTCGTTGTACTAATTGTATCGGTGGGTGTTAAATTCCTTATGTTTTTACTCGGACGTAAGGCAGGTAAAAAGATAAATTCCCAAACCCTTATCGCAACGGCACAGGACAGCATTAACGACGTTATTGCCTCAACCGTAATTTTAATTTCGGTTATCGTGGGAATGTTCACCTCTCTCCCCTTTAACCTTGACGCCGTTATGGGTATCGGTGTTGCCTTATTTATCCTTTATTCAGGATTTTCATCAGGCAAACAAACGCTTGACGAAATTTTGGGACAACCCGCCCCGCGCGAACTCATAGACGAGATACATAATATTATAATGTCATTTGACGGATTTTTGGGCACACACGACTTAATTGTTCACAACTACGGTCCGGGACGCCAATTTGCTTCGGTACACGTAGAGGTATCTTATAACAATGATATCGTTCACTGTCACGAACAGATGGACCTTTGCGAAAAACTCGTAGAGGAAAGACTTGGCATTATACTTGTAATTCACATGGACCCCATTGACGTTGAAAATGAATACGTTATGCAGACGCGTTCGCAGATTGCTTTGGCGGTTGCGAATTTGGGGGAAGGACTTACAATACACGATTTTCGTATGACACCGAAAGGTGACGAGCGCACCAACCTTATTTTTGACGTTGTTGTGCCCGCAAACATCAAACGCTCACACGAGCAGTTGCAAAAAGAAATAGGTGAAGCCGCTAAAAAAATCGACCCCACCTTTTGTTGTGTTATAACCTTTGACAGTGACTTTACCGCACACTAACTTCACTGCCTATTTTGTATTTGTTTAGAACCTTATTAAGCGGTGCGAAAAGAAACGCTACCGATACCGTATTGCCCAATAAGTGCAATAAATCAAACGTAAGTCCGCTTATGATATATGCGACACCTCCGCCGATTCCGCCCGTTATAAAATACGGCAGACTCGAAAGAGTGCCGAATAAAAGACCGTAAACAGCAGCGATGATTGTATAAACAATCGCGTTGCTGTTTTTTCTAACCGCACAAACGATAATCGCCAAAACTGCCCATATATATGTGTATACAATCCACCATATATGGAATCCGTATATAAGTCCCTCGACTATAACAAAGGCATATATCGGGTAAAGGGCGCGTATCCCAAAACGGTGCGCGGTCAAAATCACAAAGAGCGTTACAAGTTCTATATTAGGAAGCGCAGAGAGTGCCACCTGTGATACCACCATAAGCGCCGCCATTACCGCTAAAAACACAAGTTCATATAAATTTATGCGTTTGTTATCCGATTGTGTAAACCGCCTCAAATTCATCGCCGTCCTTTATTGGCAATTCGTTCATACCGTAATTTGTCATCTCGCCGCCTTGTTTTATACACCACCAAGACTGGTTTTCGTCATAATTGGTAGTTACGCCGTCTATTGTAAGATAATATCCCGTTTTGTATTCCTCTTCGCTAACAAGTCCTTCTTCATACACGGCTTGTCCGAGATACTCTGCGTCTGTAGAAATCTCATATTCTTTTTCGGTTTTGTCGGCATATACTACGGTAAACGTAATATTTTTGTCACCCGAATCGGTCTGGGGTGGGAAGAATATTAAGACCACCGCTACCGCCGCCAAAAGCACCGCAAGTACCGCGCCTAAAATGATAGTAAGTTTTGTTTGTTTTTTCATAAAAAAATCTCCTTATACCGAAATTCAGAATAATATCGGCACAAGAAGATAACGAACAAACACCCACACAACGTGTAGGCTTTTTTGCGGTATAGTCAAGAACTCGTGACATTTTGCACCGAATGTTATAGGGTAAGTCTTCCGGCTCTGACACGTGTCCGCAACCGCCTTCCCATTTTCACAGTGGCATATTGGCGCGGTAGTAGTCATTACGGCGACGAGTTCGCCGAGGAGTCTAACCTCGTTCCTTATTAAGTCTTGTAAAAAGACGCCCAACAACAAATATTAAACTGTATTTTTATTATACACCATAAAAATGACTTGTCAAGATTTTAGCACTTTTTCATATAAAGATAATGCTTTTTCTGCTGTTTTAGCAATTTCTTTGCTTTCCTCTATGCTACAAGTTTTAAGTTTTTTGTGTTTTGGGTAACCCCAGATATCGAAAAGCGCGGGACCTATCCACTCGTGATATCCGCACCTAAAAAACACACCCGAAAGCACCGAAAGCGCGGCGGTTTTCGGTTTCATAAATATTATCTTCATTGGGTGTTTTATAAGTGCAAAAATGAGTTTTGGATAGTGCGCTGTGATGTTAGTAAAGGTAATACCGGGATGCACCACAGAAAGCGTTACGTCCTTTTCGTTTTTAAAAAGTTCGAAAAGCGCAAAGGTTAAATAACGTTTTGCATTGCCATAAACCTTACTTGCGGCGGAAACGTCTGCAAAATCGGGATTTTCTTTATTGGATTTTGAATAGTTGTGTGCAATACTTGAAACCGCAACTACCCTACCGCCTTTTTCACGAAGTCCGGGCAGCAGTGACTTTATTATATAATAAGGTGACAGAAAATTGATTTGATAGACGTTATCAAAACCGCTTTCGCATTTGTGGCGCGGTATGCTGTACGCGCCGGCGTTATGAATAAACACGTCGATTTTTTCGTTTTTTAATCTTTCGCAAACTGCGGCCACCGAACTCTCGCTCTCTAAATCTACCTGATATAGCGTAATGCTTGTTGTTGGATGCTCAAATAGAAGTTGCATTTTCAGATTCGACGCTTTTTCACTATTGCGGTCAAGAAGTATTAAATCAGCACCAAGTTCTGCCAAATATTCGCAAAGTTGGGTGCCGATTCCACCGGTGCTGCCCGTTATTGCTACGGTTTTACCGCATAAACTTTGTGCGTTTTCTTCTAACCATTCATTCAAAAAAAATCACTATCCCTAAATAAAGCCACGATGAAATCATCGTGGCTTTTACTTATACTGTTGCGGCGAGTTTCATTTCTTCGGATTCTTGAGCATTTTCATTAAACTCGCTCGGCTCTTTATAGGTTGGCACTACCTCTAACATAGTCGTTTTAATAACCGTAGAATCTACCTGTGACTGCTCGTTTTCGAGCGCGGATTTGAGCGCCGCCATTTTTTCTTCAACATC
>JAFPBM010000198.1 GCA_017424125.1 Clostridia bacterium
CTTAATTTCGCCCGATGGGCGAATGTGGCATTGGGTCGCGGGTTCGAATCCCGAGGCGAGGTTTTGCTTGCAAAACTCGCTATTTCGGCAGCATGGCGGCCGAAATATGTGCACACAGAAACTTGAATGGCTTTCTTTTTTTGCCTTTTTCGGACGCAAAACGTGTGTTCGTTTCACTTGCTGCGATGTGTATTAGGTTTCAGTTTACAGTGGATGCCCACTTTTTGTTGGTATTCAATTACAAAAACAATCGGTTTTTGTTGTGAAAAATAAACAAATGTCGAGAAATGGAAGGCGTTATAATCTATATTTGCACACGTGTTTGCCTGTTGACTTATACTTGCTTTTGTGATAAAATGTATACGCTTCAGGAGCAGATCATTTGGGTGATCTGTTCTTTTGTGTGAAGGGCAAAAACGCCAAATTAATTTGTCTTATTGCCATATTTTTTTAACAAAGAGGTATTTATGTTACAGGATCTGTTGTTTTCCGCAAACGTTATCGTTCCGATTTTCCTGCTGATCATGTTGGGATACGTGCTGACTCGCATCAAGCTCTGGAACGAGCCGTTTCTGAAGATCGCGAACAATTTGTGCTTCAAGTGTCTGTTGCCGGTATTGCTGTTTTATAACGTTGCCACCGCGAACATTTTTGAGGTTTTTAACGGTAGATTGATTCTTTACGTTTGCCTCTGCGCGTGCGGTTTGTGCGGTATTCTGTTTCTCATCGTTCCTCTTTTTATCAAGGACAAAAAGCGCCGCGGTGTTATGATCCAGGGTACCTTCCGCTCCAATTTCCTGCTGTTTGGCGTTCCGCTCGGCTTGAGCATCGGCGGAACCAAGGGTGCGGTTCTGGCGGCGGTTGTCGCTTCCTTCTACGTGCCTGTGATCAATATGCTTTCCGTCGTTTCTCTTTACGCGTTCAGTGATGCGGAAAACAAAAGTCTGAAGTCCGCTCTGGTGGGAATTGTGAAGAATCCGCTGGTTATTGGCGGCGTTTCGGGCTTGATCTTTTCCTTGATCCGCAACTATATCGGCTTTGAACTTCCCGTGATGCTTGATACCACGCTGAACAACATCAAATCCACCGCGACGCCTCTTGCTTTTATGGTATTGGGCGGTGACCTGAAGTTTGACAACATGCTTCGCAACGTCAAGGTTTCGATTCTTTCTGCGCTGGGTAAGGTAGTGATCATTCCCGCGCTGATGTTGCCTATTTCCGCGCTTCTGGGCTTTGAGCCGTTGGAGATGGCAATCCTTGTTGCCGTATTTGCAACGCCGAACGCGGTTTCCAGCTATGCGATGGCGAGAAATTACGAGGCCGACTACGAGCTGGCGGGTGAGATCATTACCCTTGGCACGTTGCTTTCCATTATCACTATTTTCATTTTCATTACGGTAACCAAATCTCGCGGTTGGTTTTGACGATACATCATCCGCAAATCGGCTGTGATAAATGCGAAAAAACGCATTTATCACAGCCCTTTTTTTATCCCAAATCCGTTTCTGCGTGGCACAATCGCTTGACTTCCCATGTAGCGTATGATACAATGTATTTGAAATCCATCACCGATGAGAGGATGAAAAAATGATGAATC
>JAFPBM010000199.1 GCA_017424125.1 Clostridia bacterium
ACTGGATTTGTGTGTAGAATAAGACCATACCCTCGTGTGTTGGGTATGGTCTTATTTTAACATCATCAGGTGCCATTGCAGCACCCATGTTGTTGGCATCTTTGATGCCGAGGTCTTGTATTGTTCCAACCGTTGCCGCGTTTATATAAGGCATTGTGCCGTCGTTTTTATTGTGCAAAATCACCGCGCCGCCGCCTGTTACCGTCCACTGTGACGTTGGGGGGCGTTGAGAGCCGTATTCGAGCGGGAAACGGTACTGCCTTTCGGCCGAACAAAAGTGTGACGACGTTACGGCGATTGCCGTGTTTGCCGCACCACTTTCTATATGCACCGAGGCATTTAGAAGTGACAGTGCCATTGTAGAACATGCACCGTACATTCCAACAAACGGAATATCCAAATCCTTAAGTCCGAAACTGCTTCCTATGCACTGATTAAGCAAATCACCCGCAAATACGCAGTCGATTTGTTGCGGTTTTATGCCGCGTTTTTTCATTGCGGCAAGAATCGACAAACGCTGGATTTGACTTTCGGCGTCTTCAAAACTTTTTTGACCGAAAGTATCGTCGTTATACGCGTAGTCAAATCCTGTTGCCAGTGGGCCCTGCCTTTCTTTTTTGCCAACAACCGAGGCGTAACTTATTACCGTAGGTTTATTTTCAAAAAGGATGGTTTTATTTATTCTTTTTGCCATATATTTCTCCCCTTTTATTTTACTATTTACTCAAAAGGGGTAAATATGTATTAACCTATTTTTAACCTTAATCTTAATTTATCGGCTATCATTGCTATAAACTCGCTGTTGGTGGGTTTGCCACGACCATTATGAATCGTAAATCCGAAGTAAGAATTAAGCACGTCGATATCTCCCCTATCCCATGCAACCTCTATTGCGTGACGGATTGCACGCTCGACGCGCGATGAGGTTGTTTGATTTTTCTTGGCGACGGTGGGATAGAGTTGTTTTGTTACCGAATTTATCATTTCTATATCCTTAACCGACAGAATAATTGCCTCGCGCAGATACTGATAACCTTTTATATGTGCGGGAACGCCGATTTGATGTATGATTTCGGTCACCATAAGTTCAAGGTCGCTGTCACACACAACGTTATCCTTAACAACAGGTGATGCCGTGTTTTTCCAACCCGAGAGTTGAATTATGCGCTCGGCAAACATATTTGTATCAAACGGTTTTATGAAATAATAGCACGCACCCGCAGATATCGTTTCCTTCTCTAACATCGGGTTATCGTATCCTGATATCGCCATTACGAGCGGTTTTTGTTTTATATCGCTGTTTTTAAGTTCGTTTAATACACCTATTATATCCATATTCGGCATAAAGACGTCGGCAACGACTATATCCGGTTTTTCTCTGTTTATTTTATCAAGAAGTTTTCTTCCGTCTTTTGCGCAGAGCAACACCTCCATTCCGTAACTTTTCAGCGCGTTAGAACAATTTTGCCCAAATTCCGCGCTTTCATCTGCAATAATTACTTTAATTTTCTTTTCCATTTTGTTTCCTCCTTTTGCATTTTGGTATATTTTAACATATTTACCAAAATAATGCAATAGTAAAAATGGTAAAATTTAGTATTTTTTGTTTTTAGCGCGAAAAAACACCGATAAAGTACCCTTTACTTCATCGGTGTTTATATTAAAGTATTATACAGATAAGACCGCTACAACCCTCGTTTATAACGCGTTCAAGCGTTTCGCCTATACGCATTCTTGCGTCTTGCGGCATACGGGCAAGTTTTGTATGCAGTCCCTCGTTGACAAGTTCGTGCAGTGATTTTCCGAAAATGTTTGAATCCCAGATTTTTTCAGGGCTTTCCTCAAATTCGCGCAGTAGATACATTATTAAATCTTCACTTTGTTTTTCACTACCCACAATTGGTGTAACCTCGGTTGTTATATCGGCTTTCATCAGATGAATTGACGGTGCCGATGCACGAAGTCGCACACCGTATCTTCCGCCCTGTTTCATAATTTCGGGTTGTTCGAGCGTAAGTTCCTCGATTGAGGGCATTACAATACCATAACCCGTTGCCTCTACCTCGTCAAGTGCATTTTTGACCTTCAAATACTCTTTTCTATCGCGTGCAAGTTCCACCATATTGCTCATCAGTTCTTCTTCGCTGTCTATTTCTATACCCGTCATCTCGCCAAGAATTTTATAGAAAAGTTCTTTTCGTACGTCAACACAAACCTTTACACTGCCTGTTCC
>JAFPBM010000023.1 GCA_017424125.1 Clostridia bacterium
GTAAGCGATGCCCGCGTGGGCGATACCATCACACTTGCAGAACGCCCCGCAGATGAGGCGCTTGACGGTTACAGACAGGTAAACCCCGTTGTTTTCTGCGGTATCTATCCTGCCGACGGCGCGCGTTATACCGACCTTAGAGAAGCGCTTGAAAAATTGCAACTCAACGATGCGTCGTTGCTTTTCGAACCCGAAACGAGCGGCGCGTTGGGATTTGGTTTCCGTTGCGGCTTTTTAGGACTTCTTCATATGGAAATTATACAAGAGCGTTTAGAGCGTGAGTTTAATTTAGACCTTGTAACCACCGCACCGAGCGTTGTATATAAGTTTACACTTTCTTCGGGCGAAACGGTGGATATTGATAACCCCACCAATTATCCCGACCCCGCTACTATTGTAAAATCGCTTGAGCCGATTGCCGACGTGCATATCTTTAGCCCGAGCGAATACGTTGGCACCATAATGGAACTCTGCCAAGAACGCCGCGGCGATTATAAAGATATGCAGTATATGGGTGACCGCGTTGACATTCACTACGTAATGCCGATTGGCGAGATTATTTACGACTTTTTTGATGCGCTCAAATCCCGCACCCGCGGTTATGCAAGTTACGATTACGAGCCTAAAGGCTATAAAGAATCGAAACTCGTAAAACTTGACGTTATGTTGGCGGGTGACGTGGTGGACGCACTTTCGTTTATCGTGTTTGCGGACAACGCGTACGCAAGGGCAAGGCGCATAGCCGAAAAACTTAAAGACTATATTCCGCGTCAACTCTTCGAAGTGCCCATTCAGGTTGCTGTCGGCGGAAAAATCATTGCGCGTGAAACGGTTAAGGCGATGCGCAAAGACGTTCTTGCCAAGTGTTACGGCGGTGATATCACCCGTAAGAAAAAACTGCTTGAAAAGCAGAAAGAGGGTAAAAAACGTATGCGCCAACTCGGCTCGGTCGAGGTACCGCAAGAGGCGTTTATGGCAGTTCTCAAACTGGATGAATAAAACGGAAAGAGCCGAGGTTTTACTCTCGGCTCTCATTATTATTTCATTGGACTCACCTTATAGTGATTATATAGTATTTATATATGATTTTAAGATGTTTTTTTGGATTGTGTTTTTAGTATGCGCATTTGAGAAAAAACTTAATTAATCTTTGGACTCACCCCTTAAATTTATTTAAAACTAACCTCACTGTACATTGGACTTACCCCTTTCGATTACTCTCAAGTTCTTTCTTCTCTTCTCTTTTCTGTCTTTATTATAGCGTCAAACGTTACATTTTTCAATTGACAGCAATTACAAAAATAAAGCAAAAATTTTTACTAACACTTTTGTGTAAACTTGTGTTATAATAGTTATGTTGTGATGATAAAAGCCGTGCAGAAACTGCACGGCTTTTAATTATTTGTTTTCAAGAAAGGTTTTTATCGCCTCAAAGGAAGCATCGCTTATAACGTGTTCAATTCTACAGGCGTCCTCTTGGGCGTCTGTTTTTTTAACGCCGAGCGCCATCAAAAAGTCGGTTATAATGGTGTGTCTTTCGTAAATTTTTTGCGAAACGGTGGCACCATATTCGGTAAGGGTTATATATCCGTCGCGGTCAACCGTTATATATCCGCCGTTTTTAAGAAGTCCAACGGCGCGGCTGACGCTGGGTTTTGAATAACCCATCTCTTCGCAAATATCAATTGAACGCACACAGCCGTTTTTGTTTATAAGCGTATATATTGTTTCAAGATACATCTCGCCCGATTCTTGCAAACTCATATGCGTTCACTCCTTTTTACAATAAAACGATACCTTTCTCTTTGCACTCTTCTACCGTTTCCGTGGGCCAAACCGAAGCCTGAACTTCGCCGATGTGCGCCTTTCTTAAGAAGAACATACACATTCGCGATTGACCGATACCGCCGCCGATTGTATAGGGCAACTCCCCGTTCAAGAGTGCTTTGTGGAACGGAAGTTCCTTGCGCTCTGTTACACCGCGGATTTCAAGTTGGCGCAAAAGGCTTTCCTCGTCAACGCGTATACCCATTGAAGAAAGTTCAAGTGCAATGTCAAGCACGGGGTAATAAACCAAAATGTCGCCGTTTAACTCCCAATCGTCATAGTCGGGTGCGCGTCCGTCGTGGCGCTGTCCTGAGCGTAAAACACCGCCGATTTTCATAAGAAATACGGCGCCGTGTTTCTTGGTAATCTCATATTCGCGCTGTTTTGGGGTTAAATCGGGATACAAATCTTCAAGTTCCTGCGTGGTGATAAAGGTGATTTTCTCAGGCAAAAACTTGTGAACGAAAGAATATTCGTCGGCAATATAGTTTTCGGTGTGTTTAAGCGAGCCGTAAACGCATTTTACAGCACCGCGCAGAGTTTTCTCAGTGCGGTCTTCGCGGTCAATAACCTTTTCCCAATCCCATTGGTCAACAAAAGCCGAATGGATGTTATCGAGGTCTTCGTCGCGGCGAATGGCGTTCATATCGGTATAAAGTCCTTCACCTTTTCTAAAGCCGTAACTGCCGAGTGCGTAACGTTTCCATTTTGCAAGTGACTGTACGATTTCATATTCGTCGTCCTGCCCCTTTATGTCGAATGCAACGGGACGCTCAACACCGTTCAGCGTATCGTTAAGGCCCGATGTTTTGCCAAC
>JAFPBM010000200.1 GCA_017424125.1 Clostridia bacterium
TAAAGGCCCGTTCCACGTGATGAGAATGCTTTCTAAATGTATCCAGTTGATGGAATAACAACATAAAAAACAACTTCAAATAGTATAATTTTTCTTTGTTGACAAATAATAGTATCACGATTTGGGTCGTGTGGTTATACCGAAAGAGATTAGAAGAACAATGAGGATAAGAGAAGGAGACCCGCTGGAGATTTATACCGATGCAGGTGGAGAGGTTATTTTCAAAAAATATTCGCCGATTGGTGAACTGTCAACCTTTGCATCGCAGTATGCCGAGGCGCTTTTGCGCGGCACGCAACTTGCGGTAATTATTTGTGACCGTGACCATTGCGTTGCGGCGGCGGGTATTTCTAAAAAAGAAGTATTAGAGCGCAGAAATTCTGCGGCGCTTGACGAGATTATGCAGTCGCGCCGACTTTACACAGCGCGTGCCGATGAATCGGTTGCCGCACTTGACGGTGTTGAGCGTGATATGTGTGTTGCCGCGCCCATAATTTCGGCAGGCGACGTTACGGGCGCTGTTGTAATGTTAGCGGGTGAGGCAGCAAAAGTTCCGACCGAAACCGACATTAAACTTATACAGGTTGCGGCGGGCTTTTTGGGTAAACAGATGGAAGAATAAAAAACACTTGATTTTTATATTTATATATGTTATACTCTCATTGTTAAGATGTTAAAGAAAGTGAGTGGGGCAACCCGCTCACTTTTCGTTGTGTGAGTCTTTTGAAAGGAAAGGTGGAAAAATGGCAGAAAACACCGCAGGTAAGGTTGAAAAACTTATAGCCCCAACCGTTACGGGAATGGGATACGATTTGTGGGACGTTCGCTTTATAAAAGAGGGTGCGAGTTGGTATCTGCGCATCTTTATTGATAAAGATGGCGGCGTGGATATAAACGATTGTACCGACGTCTCCCACGCGGTTGACCCGATTCTTGACGAGGCAGACCCCATCGACAAGGCGTATTATTTGGAGGTTTGTTCACCCGGACTTGAACGGGAACTGACTCGCCCTGAACATTTTGCTAAAATGCAGGGCAGAGAAATAGCGGTACACCTTTACCGCCCGGTCGCCGATAAGCGTGACTTTTTGGGAACGCTTGTGGACTTTGACGGCGGAATAAAACTCCTCACAGACGGTGAAGAGGTTTATTTGGAAAAAGGCGCATTTTCATCTGTAAAACTAAATGACATTGAAATATAACTGGAGGAAAACGGAAAATGAATAACAAGGAATTTTTTGAAGCACTTAAAATTATGGAAGCCGAAAAAGGCATTCCCGCAGAGTTTATTGCGAACAAAATCTCAACGGCAATCATAACTGCCGTTAGAAAAGAGTACGGCGGACGCGAAATTGTTTTTTGCGATATCGACTGTGAAAAGCAGAAGTTCAGCGTTTATTTAAAGAAAAACGTTGTTGAGGAAATTGAAGACGAGTATGCCGATATACTTTTCGAGGACGCATATAAAATCAATAAGCGTTCTAAAGTCGGCGGTACTGTAAACATCAAACTCGACACCAAACATTTTGGCAGAATCGTAGCACAGACTGCAAAACACGTAATCCGTCAAGGCATACGTGACGTTGAGCGTGACCAGGCTCTTGCCGAGTTCCAGTCACGCAACCGCGAACTTGTAACCGCTGTTGTTCAGCGTATTGACCCCAAAACAGGCAACGCATCTCTCTCCATCGGCCATAGCGAGGCAATGCTTCCGAAAGCCGAACAGGTTCCGGGCGAGGTACTTAAAGAGGGCGACCATATTAAGGTTTACATCGTTGACGTAAAGGATACCGAAAAGGGTCCCAAGGTTATGCTTTCTCGCACACATCCCGGTCTTGTTAAACGACTGTTTGAAAATGAAGTTCCCGAAATTTACGACGGCACAATTGAAATCAAGGCAATTTCACGTCAGGCGGGTAGCCGTACAAAGATGGCTGTTTGGTCTGAGAATAGCGAGATTGACGCCGTTGGCGCTTGCATCGGTCCCAAGGGCGCACGTGTAAACACTATTGTTGAAGAATTAGCAGGCGAAAAGATTGATATTGTAAAATATTCAGAAGACCCTGCCGCATTTGTATCAGAGGCATTATCTCCTTCTAAAGTGGTTTCAGTAGAAATCATAAGCGAGGAGCCGCGTTCCTGCCGCGCAACCGTTCCGGATTCGCAACTCTCTTTGGCGATTGGTAACGGCGGACAAAACGTTCGTTTGGCAGTAAAACTTACGGGCTGGAATATTGATATCCGTCCCGAAAGCGGATTTTACGGAGAAGATGAGGAATAAGGTGATTAAATGAAATCCCAAAAAGCACCGCTAAGAATGTGTGTCGGTTGTGGTGAAATGAAAGAAAAACGCGAACTTTTGAGGGTTGTTAAAACCAAAGATGGCGAAATTCTTCTTGACAAAACGGGCAGACTAAACGGCAGAGGCGCATATATTTGTAATGATAAAAAGTGCTTACAACAAGCGCAAAAGGCGCACCGTTTAGATAAGGCTTTCGGCACGTCGGTAGCGGACGAAGTTTATGAAAAACTTGCGGAGGCGCTGTCCGATGCAAAATAAAATATCAGCCCTTTTGGGATTCTCTCGCAAGTCGGGCGCACTCAAACTCGGCACCGAGGCAACGTGTGAATCGGTTTTACGCCGCCGCGCAAAACTCGTGCTTTTGGCAAACGACATATCACCTAAAAGCGTAAAAGAAATTCGTTTTATTTGCGATAAGAATAATATAAAGGCGGAAATTTTGCCTATGACAATAGAAGAAATTTCAGCCGCAATCGGCAGACGCGCAGGAATACTCGCGCTTGAGGACGAGGGATTTGCGTCAGCCATTCTAAAGAACATATAATAGGAGGAAATGCCCATGGCGATTAAATATAAGGTTAGCGACTTAGCAAAGGATTTTAATATGCAATCAAAAGATCTGGTTGCAATTCTTGCTGATAAGTTGCATATTGAAAAGAAAAGTTCATCTTCCCTTGAAGAGAACGAAGTAAGCCTGGTTTTCAACTATCTTACAAAAGAAAACAGCGTCAAGAATTTTGACGAATATTTTGCAACAGGCGCATCTGCGCGTGAAAAAGCGGCAGCCGAAAGACAGGCAGAAAAGGACCGCAAACTTGCAGAACAGATGGCAATATTTGAACAACTCAAGGCGGCAGCCGAGGCGGAAAAAGCCGCTAAAGAGGGTAAAAAGGTAGAAGAAGCACCGAAAAAAGCGGAAGAAAAGAAACCCGCCGCACAAAAGCCCGAAAAGCCGAAGACAGAGGAAAAACCTGCCGCACCTAAAAAGGTAGAAGAGAAAAAGGCTGAGCCGAAACCCGCTCCCAAAAAGGTAGAGGAGAAAAAGGTTGAGGAAAAGAAAGAGCCCGAAAAGAAATCGGAACCCATTATAATCGCACCCCAACCTAAAAAGAAAAAAGTTCCGGGCGAAGCCCCCAACAGAGGGCCTGCGCAGATTTTACACGTTGATACACGCAGTTCTAACGTTGATATTGAAAAGTATAACGAAAAATATGAAAACATTGCTCCTGCTAACACAATGCACGATAATATGCAGCGTAAGCAGAAGATTAAGCAGAAGTCGCAGGATTATAAACGCCCGAAGAACGCCAAGCGCGATACCGAGGCGGATAAACTCAGACGTCTTCAACTTGAGCGCATAAAGAAAACACCTATTACCGTAACGGTTGGAGATGAAATCACGGTTGGCGAACTTGCCGCCGCACTCAAGAAGACCGCCGCCGAGGTAATTAAGGAACTTATGAAACTTGGTATGATGACAACCGTTAACCAGGTTATAGACTATGATACGGCAGAAATCGTTGTAACCGAAATGGGCGCTAAAATTAAGCGTGCGGTTGTTGTTACAATTGAAGACAGAATTATGGACGATACCGAGGATACCGCAGAAAATCTGCGTCAGCGCGACCCGATTGTTGTTGTTATGGGACACGTTGACCACGGTAAAACGTCGCTTCTCGACGCTATCCGTCATACCGCAGTTACAAATACAGAGGCGGGCGGTATCACACAGCACATCGGTGCGTACCGCGTAAACTGCAAGGGAAATGACATTACTTTCCTTGATACCCCCGGACACGCCGCATTTACCGCAATGCGTCAGCGCGGTGCACAGTCAACCGATATTGCCATCTTGGTTGTTGCCGCAGACGACGGTATTATGCCCCAGACGATTGAGGCTATCAACCACGCAAAAGCCGCAAACATTTCGGTAATCGTTGCAATCA
>JAFPBM010000201.1 GCA_017424125.1 Clostridia bacterium
CCGTAATAACCTTTATTTTCAATAACAAAACACTTGGTATGGTACGCCAGTGGCAAAACCTTATTTATAACAAACATTTTTCTGAAACAACCTTGACACACGGACCCGATTTTGTAAAACTCGCAGAAGCCTACGGCCTCGGCGGCAAACGCGTGTCTAACGTTGCGGAATTAGAAACAGCAATAAAAGAAGCGCTTACAAGCGGACGCGGCTACGTTATCGACTGTGCGATTGACACGGACGAGATGGTACGCCCAATGGTAAGCGGCGGCGCACATATTACCGAATTTATTGTAAGTTAGGGGTGGTAGAATGGACGAAATAAGAAGACATACTCTTGCGGCAATCGTCGATAATGAGGCGGGCGTTCTCTCGCAGGTTTCGCGCCTTTTTTCAAGAAAAGGCTATAATATCGAATCTCTTGCAGTTGGCACCACCAATAATCCCGAAACCTCGCGTATAACAATAGAAGTTATGGCAGACGATGACCACGTAAAACTACTCGCAAATCAACTTAGGAAACTTTTCCCCGTGCACTCGGTAAAGGTGCTCACACCTGAGCACTCTATAAGAAGACAACTCGTACTATTCAAGGTACGCGCCCCAAACAGTCAGGTGCGTAACGAGGTAATTCAGATTGCAAATATATTCAGAGCAAATATTTTAGACGTAAGCATCGGCTCACTTACACTTGCAATGATAGGTGACGAGGAAAAAACATCGGCAATAGAAAAAATTCTGGAGGAATTTGAGGTTTGTGAACTTGTAAGAACAGGTATCATAGCCCTTGAAAGAGGACAGGAAACAATATATGATGAAACAAAAGAAAAAGGAGAATTTAATTATGGCAAGAATGTATTATGAAAAGGATTGTGACTTAAATAAGTTAGCAGGTAAAAAAATCGCAGTTATCGGTTATGGCTCACAGGGCCACGCACACGCACTCAATTTGCGTGATTCGGGCTGTGACGTTATTATCGGTCTTCGCAAGGGCGGAAAATCCTGGCCCGTAGCAGAGCGTGACGGATTCACCGTTATGACAGTTCCGGAGGCAACAAAAGAAGCCGATATCATTATGATTCTTATCAACGATGAGGCACAGGCAGATATGTATAAAAAGGATATCGCACCCTACCTCACAGCAGGTAAGGCAATCGCCTTTGCACACGGCTTTAATATCCGTTATAAACAGATTGTTCCCCCTGCAGACGTTGACGTATTTATGGCTGCACCCAAGGGCCCCGGCCATACCGTAAGAAGCACCTACGTTGCAGGTAAGGGCGTTCCTTGCTTGATTGCTATTGAGCAGAACGCAACAGGTAAAGCATACGATATCGCCCTTGCATACATAGCAGGTATCGGCGGCGCAAGAGCAGGTATTATGGAAACCACAATGCACGACGAAACCGAAACCGACCTCTTTGGTGAACAGGCAGTTCTTTGCGGCGGCGTTGTTGACCTTATGCGTTGCGGATTTGAAACACTTGTCGAGGCTGGATATGAGCCTGAAAATGCATACTTTGAGTGCATACACGAAATGAAACTTATCGTTGACCTTATCAACAAGGGCGGCGTTGCAGCAATGAACTATTCCATCTCTGATACCGCTGAATACGGCGAGTACGTATCAGGTCCCCGTGTTCTGCCCTATGAGCAGACCAAGGCAAATATGAAGGCGGTGCTTTCAGACATTCAGGACGGCACCTTTGCAGGTAAGTGGATTGCTGAAAATAAAAACGGCCGCTGCTTCTTCAATTCCAAGCGCGAGGCACTCGGCAAACATCAGATGGAAATTGTCGGTCAGCAATTGCGTGAGCAGATGCTTTGGAAGAACGATTCCGACCTTGATACAGCATCTAACTAAATAAAGGATTAACGAGTATTTTAACAAAGTATGAGCGAAAATCCGCCTTTTCAAAACAGAGTTTGGATTATTTGCTCTACCCTAAAAAACATTCCGGAGGTTATTATGAATTCCGATAGTATTAAAAGCGGCATTGAAAGAGCACCAAACAGAAGTCTTTTATATGCACTCGGTCTTACAGAGGAAGAACTCTCACGCCCACTAGTCGGCATTGTAAGTTCGCATAACGAAATTGTTCCCGGTCATATGCACCTTGATAAAATTGTAGAAGCCGTAAAAGCAGGTGTAAGACTAGCGGGCGGTACACCCATAATGTTCCCCGCAATAGCCGTTTGCGACGGTATTGCAATGGGACATATTGGTATGAAGTATTCGCTCGTAACGCGTGACCTTATAGCCGATTCAACCGAGTCAATGGTAATGGCACATCAGTTTGACGGACTTGTAATGGTACCCAACTGTGATAAAAACGTGCCCGGTCTTTTAATGGCGGCGGCAAGACTTAATATTCCCACAATATTCTGCTCGGGCGGACCGATGCTTGCGGGCCACCTCGGCGATGGTAAACGTACCTGCCTTAGCCATATGTTTGAGGCGGTTGGCGCATACCACGCAGGCAAAATGACCGAAAGCGAAGTAGAAGACTACGTTGAAAACGCCTGCCCTTCGTGCGGTTCTTGCTCCGGAATGTATACTGCAAACTCAATGAACTGTCTTTCTGAAGCGATTGGTATGGCGCTTTCGGGCAACGGCACGGTTCCTGCACCGCTTTCGGCAAGAATCCGTCTTGCCAAAAAGACAGGTATGCAGATTATGGAACTTATAAAGAGGGATATCCGTCCGCGTGATATTATGACGGCGGATGCCCTTCATAACGCTGAAACGGTTGATATGGCGCTTGGTTGCTCAACTAATACAATGCTCCACCTTCCCGCCATCGCACACGAGGCGGGTGTGGAAATCAGCCTTGATATGTCAAACGAAATCAGTAAAAACACACCCAACCTTTGCCACCTTGCACCAGCGGGCGACACCTATATGGAAGACCTCGACAGGGCAGGCGGCGTCTATGCCGTTATGAATGAACTTTCAAAGAAAAATCTTCTTAAACTTGATTGTATGACCGTAACGGGTAAGACGGTGGGCGAGAATATAAAATGCGCCTATAACCGCAACGAAGAGATTATAAGGCCTATTGATAACCCCTATTCGCAAAGCGGTGGCATCGCTGTGCTAAAGGGTAACGTAGCACCCGACGGTTGCGTTGTAAAACAGTCGGCGGTGGCAGAAGAGATGATGGCTCACCGCGGTCCCGCAAGGGTGTTTAATTCCGAAGAAGAGGCGATTGCCGCTATTTACGGAAAACAAATTAAATCGGGCGATGTTGTAGTTATTCGTTACGAAGGTCCAAAAGGCGGTCCCGGTATGCGTGAGATGCTTAATCCCACGTCTGCAATCTGCGGAATGGGGCTGGGTGAGAGCGTAGCACTTATAACCGATGGACGTTTTTCGGGCGCAACACGCGGCGCGGCAATCGGACACGTAAGTCCGGAGGCGGCGGCAGGCGGCAACATAGCACTGATTGAAGACGGCGATATGATTTCAATTGATATTAAAAACTTTAGTATCAACGTTGAAGTATCAGATGAAGAATTAGCAAAACGCCGCGAAAAATGGGTTTGCCCCGAACCGCGCGTAAAGAGCGGTTATATTGCGAGATACGCAAAACTCGTATCTTCTGCCGATAAAGGCGCAATTCTTTCATAATCGGAGAAACATAAATGAAACAGATAAAAATTTTTGATACAACACTGCGTGACGGAGAGCAGTCACCGGGTTGCAGTATGAATCTGCGCGAGAAGATAGAGGTTGCAAAATGCCTTGAAAAGATGAAAGTCGATATCATTGAGGCGGGTTTTGCAATTTCTTCTCCCGGCGATTTTGAATCGGTCAATACCATTGCAAAAACAGTAAAGGATTGTACCGTAGCGTCTCTTGCACGTTCAACAGTAAAGGATATAGATGCCGCGTGGGAGGCAGTAAAGGTTGCCGCCGACCCGCGCATACACCTCTTTATTGCAACAAGTCCTCTTCATATGGAGTATAAACTCAAAATGACACCCGAACAGGTGCTTAAGAAAACCGAAGAGATGGTAAAATACGCGGCAAAATATTGCAGCAATATCGAATTTTCGGCAGAGGACGCAACAAGAAGCGATTGGGATTTTCTCTCGCAAGTTGTAAATACCGCAATTAAATGCGGCGCTACAACGGTTAACATTCCCGATACTGTTGGCTACACCACCCCCGCAGAGATGCAGGCACTTATCGAATATTTGATAGAAAGAACGGAAAATCCCGATAATGTAGATTTTTCTGTTCATTGCCATAACGATTTGGGTATGGCGGTTGCAAATGCACTTGCGGGTGTAAAGGGTGGCGCAACACAGATTGAATGTACCGTAAACGGACTTGGCGAACGCGCAGGCAACACATCACTTGAAGAAGTTGTAATGGCAATGCGCACACGTCCCGACGTATTTACAGGCACAACGCGCCTTGATACTACACAGATTTACAGAACGAGTAAAACAGTTTATAATATCATTGGCCAAAAGGCACCGCTTAATAAACCTATTGTGGGCAAAAACGCTTTTGCGCACGAATCGGGCATACATCAGCACGGTGTACTTGCCAATAAACTGACCTATGAAATATTAACTCCCGAATCGGTTGGCATTCACGCTAATAATATCGTGCTTGGTAAACATTCGGGTAAACACGCGTTTGAAACCCGCCTTTCTGAGATGGGGTACACCTTGGATGCGGACGAACTTTTACGCTCATTCGAAGAGTTTAAGGTGCTTTGCGATAAGAAAAAGACGGTAAGCGACGCCGATATCGAGGCTATCGTACTTCATAAATCTGCTGTGGAAACAGCAGGGGATAGCGGCGATTATGCGCTGGATTGGTTTGCCGTTCACACAAGTAACTTTACAACGGCAACAAGCACAGTATGCCTCAAAAAAGGCGACGAAAAGATTGAGGGTGTCAGCCTCGGTGACGGACCGATTGATGCATCATTCAAGGCAATTGATACCATCATAAACCCTGTAGAGCATACCTTTGATAACTATACTATTCACTCAACTTCAGAGGGTAAAGATACCCTCGGCGACGTATCGGTTAAACTCAGTGCAAACGGCAGAAGTTATTCGGGCCGCGGACTTTCGACCGATATTATTGAAGCGAGTATAAAAGCATATCTTGCGGCGTTACACAAATTGCAATCTGCCGCAGAAAGAGAAGCGGAGGCAAAATAAATGGGAATGACAATGACGCAGAAAATCCTTGCTGCTCACGCAGGGTTACCGTCTGTAAAAGCGGGTGACCTTATCGAGGCAAAACTCGATATCGTGCTCGGTAATGACGTTACAACCCCTGTAGCGGTTGACGTTTTCGATAAAGCAGGGTTCACAAAAGTGTTTGATAAGGACAAAATTGCAATTGTCCTTGACCACTATACTCCTTGTAAAGATATTAAATCGGCAGAACTTTGTGCCACCGCGCGTGAGTTTGCAAAGCGTTTTGACATCACCCATTTTTATGACGTCGGAACGGTCGGCATCGAACACGCACTTTTGCCCGAACAGGGCGTTGTCGGACCGGGAGACTGTATAATAGGCGCCGATTCACACACCTGTACATACGGCGCACTCGGCGCATTTTCAACAGGCGTCGGCTCAACCGATATGGCGGCTGGTATGATTTCGGGCGAAAACTGGTTTAAGGTGCCCTCTGCTATTAAGGTAGTGCTGAAAGGAACTCTTCAAAAATACGTCAGTGGTAAGGACGTAATACTTCACCTTATCGGTATGATTGGCGTTGACGGCGCACTTTATAAATCAATCGAATTCACAGGTGAAGGTGTATCCTCGCTTTCAATGGACGACCGCTTTACAATTGCCAATATGGCAATAGAGGCGGGCGGTAAAAACGGCATTTTCCCCGTAGACGAAAAAACGCTTGAATACGTAAACGGCAGATTTAAGCGCCCCATAAAAGTTTATGAGGCGGACGACGACGCCGAGTATGAAAGCACGGTAGAAATTGATTTGTCGGCTCTTAAACCGACGGTATCTCTCCCGCATCTTCCGTCTAATACTAAAACGGTTGATGAAGTTAAGGGACTGCATATCGACCAGGTGGTAATCGGCTCTTGCACAAACGGCAGAATATCCGATATGCGTCAGGCGGCAGAAATTTTAAAAGGCAGACGTGTTGCAAAAGGCGTTCGCTGTATCGTAATTCCCGCCACGCAAGAGGTTTATATGCAGTGCATTAAAGAGGGACTTGCCGAAATATTTATAAAATCAGGCTGTGCGGTTTCAACCCCAACTTGCGGCCCCTGCCTTGGCGGACATATGGGCGTTATGAGTGCGGGCGAACGCGCAGTTACAACCACAAACAGAAACTTCGTAGGCAGAATGGGACACACAAAGAGTGAAGTAATTCTTGCAAGTCCCGCGGTTGCAGCGGCATCAGCGGTAGCGGGTGCTGTAGCATCACCTGACGACTTGGCGGAGGTGTAATCATGGCTAAAGGAACAGTTTTTAAATACGGTGATAACGTTGATACCGACGTAATTATACCCGCACGCTATCTTAACGCACCGTCACCCTCTGAACTTGCAAAGCATTGTATGGAGGACATAGACGCCGATTTTGTTAAGAACGTAAAGATGGGAGATATTATGGTCGGCGGTGCAAACTTTGGTTGCGGCTCGAGCCGTGAACACGCGCCCATTTCAATCCGTGCAAGCGGAATTTCTTGTGTTATTGCAGAAAGTTTTGCAAGAATTTTCTACCGTAACGCAATAAACATCGGTTTCCCGATACTTGAGTGTCCCGAAGCCGCTAAGAAAATAAAAAACGGTGATACCGTAAGCGTTGATTTTGCTACGGGTGAAATCGTAGACGAAACAACGGGCGAAACCTTCAAAGCAACCGCTTTCCCCGCATTTATAAACGGAATAATCGAAAACGGCGGTCTGCTTTCATATCTCAAGGCAAAACAGGCGGGAGGTAACAAATAATGGAATTTAATATCGCGCTTGTAAAAGGCGACGGCATTGGCCCCGAAATTGTAGATAGTGCCGTTCGCGTGCTTGAAAAAGTTGGCGAAAAATTCGGCCACAAATTTAATTTCACACCCTATCTTGCGGGCGGTGCCGCAATTGATGAATACGGTATACCACTACCCGAAGAAACCATAACGGGTTGTAAAAACAGTGATAGCGTTTTGTTAGGTGCCGTTGGCGGACCGAAGTGGGATACTCTCCCGGGGGAAATCCGTCCCGAAAAAGCCCTTTTAGGGCTTCGCGCAGCGCTCGGACTTTTCACAAACTTGCGTCCTGCAAAAATATACCCCGCACTCAAAGGCGCTTGCACTCTCCGTCCCGATATCGTGGAAAACGGATTTGACCTTGTCATTGTGCGTGAACTTACGGGCGGAATATACTTCGGTGAACGCGGCAGACGCGAAGGCATATACGGAGAAGAGGCATACGATACCGAAGCATATAGCGTAATGGAGGTTGAGCGTATTGCTCACGTAGCATATAAAACTGCCCAAAAGCGCAGAGGCAACGTCGTAAGCATTGATAAAGCCAACGTTTTGGAAAGTTCTCGTCTTTGGCGCGAAATCGTGCATAAAGTGGGTGAGCAGTACCCTGGCGTTACCTGTACTGATATGCTTGTCGATAACGCTGCAATGCAACTTGTTCGCGACCCGTCAAGATTTGACGTTATCGTAACGTCTAATATGTTCGGAGATATCCTCTCGGACGAGGCATCGCAGATTACGGGTTCAATCGGACTTTTGGCATCGGCTTCGCTCGGCGACGGTAAATGCGGCCTTTACGAGCCTATCCACGGCTCTGCACCCGATATAGCGGGACAAAATAAGGCAAACCCGATTGCTACAATTCTTTCGGCTGCTATGATGCTTCGCTATTCTTTTGAACTCGGGGCAGAGGCAGACGCTATCGAAAACGCGGTAAACAAGGTGCTTGAAGACGGTCTTCGCACCGCCGATATACTTGTGGGCGACGACAAAGCACTCACCTGTACCGAGATGACCGACGAAATAATCAGCAGACTTTAACGGAGTGATAAATAATGCTTGATATTAAAATTACAAAGACAGAAACACCTAAAGAAAAACCGCAAGGTCCTTTAGGTTTTGGTAAAATATTTACAGACCATATGTTTGTAATGGACTATACAGAGGGTAAGGGTTGGCACGATGCAAGAATCGTTCCTTTCGCAAACTTTTCTTTCTCGCCCGCGTCAATGGTTTTCCATTACGGACAGGAGATGTTTGAGGGACTTAAGGCCTATAGAGGCGCAGACGGAAAAAGTTATCTCTTCCGTCCTGATATGAACGCCAAGCGTACCAATGCAACCAACGAACGCCTTTGCATACCCCATCTCCCCGAAGAAGATTTCGTACAAGCGGTGTCGGCAATCGTAAAAATGGACGAGGATTGGATTCCCACAGAAGAGGGAACTTCGCTTTATATTCGTCCGTTCATCATTGCGACTGATGCATTTTTGGGCGTTGCCCCTTCAAAAACTTATAAGTTTATAATCATTCTTTCACCAAGCGGCGCATACTACGCAAGCGGTCTTGCACCTGTTGGAATTTGGATTGAGGACGACTTTGTCCGCGCAGTACGCGGCGGTGTGGGTTACACCAAAACGGGCGGTAACTACGCATCAAGCCTTGCGGCGCAGGTAAAAGCACACGATGCGGGCTATTCACAGGTTTTGTGGCTTGACGGCGTAGAGCGTAAATATATTGAAGAGGTTGGTGCTATGAACATCTTCTTCAAAATAAACGGTACTGTCGTTACCCCGATGCTAAACGGAAGTATTCTCCCCGGCATCACGCGTGATTCGGTTTTGCACCTTTGCAAGAGTTGGGGAATACCCACAGAAGAACGTAAAATTTCGGTTGACGAACTGATTGAAGCACAAAAAAGCGGTGCTTTGGAGGAAGTTTTCGGCACAGGCACAGCCGCCGTAATTTCTCCCGTTGGTAAACTGCGTTACAAAGACGATGTTATGACAATCGGTGACGGCGGAATCGGAACACTCAGTCAAAAACTTTACGATACGGTAACAGGTATCCAAACAGGTAAACTTGAAGATAACTTCGGTTGGAGATTATCTGTAGAATAGAGGTAAACTATGTACAAAGAGGTATCAAAACTGCTGCTTTACAGCAACCTAGGACCCGATAGTATACTCACAAATCTTTGTGATATATTCAAGTCCTTTGAAGAGAAAAGCGAGGATAAAGACACCCTCGTACACAAAATATATGTGGAAATGAAGCGTCTTTTGGACCTTGCCACACAGTACGGTTTTGATACTAACTTGTGGCATAATTATCTCACGTTTCTGCTTATAACCAACGAAAATTCCTTTACCCTAACGTGCGAGCGTCAGGGTGCTACCGATGGCGGAAGCGTAAACGCTTTTGCAAAGAACGATTTTTCGGTGTTTATGCGTTTATTTCGTTTTGATTTCGCACCAATTGAAAAGGCTTTAGGTATTGATTGCTTTTCGGTAATAACCAATTATAAAGCCATAGCAAAGCGCGAAAAACTTTATAATAAAAACGTAAGCGAAAAGGTGCAAACTTTGTCAAAAAATTTGGCAAATGCCAAAACGGAGGACGAATTTTTTGCTCTGGTTACCGAACTTTATAAAAATTACGGTGTGGGAATGTTTGGCCTGAACCCTGCTTTTCGCATCAAAACAGTAAACGGAAATCTTGAATTTTGTCCCATAAACAATGCCGATAAAATAAGGCTTTCGGACCTTGTCGGTTACGAATACCAGAAAAAACAACTAACCGATAATACAAAAGCGTTTATAGATGGCAAACCCGCCAACAATGCTCTCCTTTACGGCGATAGCGGTACGGGCAAAAGTTCAAGTATCAAAGCGGTGCTTAACGAATATTACGATAGCGGTCTTAGAATGATTGAGATATATAAGCACCAGTTTTCTGAACTTTCCGCCGTCATATCACACATTAAAAATCGCAACTATAGGTTTATAATTTACATAGACGACCTATCCTTTGAAGACCACGAAATAGAATATAAATTCTTAAAAGCGGTTATCGAGGGCGGCGTGGAATCAAAACCCGAAAATATTTTGATTTATGCAACCTCAAATCGCCGTCATCTGATAAAGGAAACTTGGAATGACCGCAACGATATGGAACACAACGGCGAAATTCACCGTTCCGACACAATCGAAGAGAAATTATCGCTTTCAAGCCGTTTCGGCGTATTGATTAATTACAGCAGTCCCGATAAGCAGGAGTTTAATGAGATAGTAAAAACCCTCGCACGTAGGGAGGGCATAACTCTCGATGACGAAACCTTGTGTCACGAGGCTAATAAGTGGGAGATGCGCCACGGCGGTGTGTCAGGACGTACAGCACGTCAGTTTATAAATTATCTTTTGGGAGTAGAAGAATAATTATGGTAACACTTGATAAGGTCTATCAGGCTACGTACGCACTAAAAGACGTAGCAAGAAGAACCGATTTGATTTATGCAGAAAAACTGTCGCAAAAGGCAGAAATATATCTAAAAACCGAAAACCTGCAAGTAACGGGCAGCTTCAAACTCAGGGGCGCTTATTATAAAATAAGCAAACTTAATGAAGAGCAGAAGAAAGCGGGAATAATAGCCTGTAGCGCAGGAAATCACGCACAGGGCGTGGCTCTTGCCGCAACACAAATGGGAATCAAAAGTGTTGTATGTATGCCCGACGGCGCACCTATTAGCAAGGTCGAGGCAACCAAAGCACTCGGTGCAGAGGTAAAACTCGTTCCGGGTACGTATGACGATGCTTACGAAGAAGCGCTTCGTCTGCAGAAAGAAACGGGAGCCACCTTTATCCACCCATTTGACGATGATGAAGTCATAGCGGGACAGGGAACAATCGGTATAGAGATATTAGAGCAGATTGACGACCTTGATGCCGTAATCGTGCCGATAGGCGGCGGCGGACTTATTTCAGGTGTCGCTTATGCCATAAAGCAACTAAAACCCAACGTAAAGGTTTACGGAGTACAGGCAGAACGTGCCGCGGCGATGGAAAAGAGTGTCAAAAAAGGCGAAATTATTGGTCTTGACAGCGTCTCAACATTTGCAGACGGTATTGCCGTTAAACGTCCCGGAAACACTACTTTTGATATGATAAGCAAGTACGTTGACGATATCGTAACGGTAAGCGAGGATGAAATTGCAACCGCAATCTTAACCCTAATAGAAAAGCAAAAACTAATTGCCGAGGGCGCGGGCGCAGTCAGTGTTGCGGCGGCAATGTTTGATAAACTTCCTATAGAAAATAAAAAGGTTGTATGTCTTATTTCGGGAGGTAATATTGACGTTAATATTCTCTCTCGCGTTATAACCCGCGGCCTTGTAACAACGGGCAGAAAGACAACGCTTTTAATTGCGCTTGAGGATAAACCGGGACAACTTGTTGGCGTAAGTACAGTTATTTCAAACTGCGGCGGCAACGTTACAAGCGTCCACCACGAACGTTCGGATGCCAATATGGCAGTCGCAAGTTGCTTCCTTAGAATAGGCGTTGAAACGCGTGATTTTGAGCAGA